>NZ_JBXAHJ010000012.1:0-205744 GCF_058794995.1 Pseudomonas sp. GW823-FHT06E10
GTTCATGGAACCTCCAAGTTGGCGAAATCATATCGCCCTTAAGAGGTGTCCGGAATTATTAGGCCAGTTCAGCTTGCTCGCGATGAACCTGAAGACACCGCGGGGTGTCAGACTCCCAGCGTTATCGTTGACGACCATCGCGAGCAGGCTCGCTCCTACAGGCCAAACAGGCAGGCATATTCATATGCTCTTTCGATCTAGTTGGCGTCCTGATTAGAAGGGGTCGCTGTGCTAGGATCCCCGCTCGAACACGGCCCGGTGGCCGTTCATAAGAAAGTTTTCGTGAGTAGCCATGGTCGACAAACTGACGCATCTGAAACAGCTGGAGGCGGAAAGCATCCACATCATCCGCGAGGTGGCCGCCGAGTTCGATAACCCGGTGATGCTGTACTCCATCGGTAAAGACTCCGCCGTGATGCTGCATCTGGCACGCAAGGCGTTCTTCCCGGGCAAGCTGCCGTTTCCGGTGATGCACGTCGACACTCGCTGGAAATTCAAGGAGATGTACAGCTTCCGCGACAAGATGGTCGCCGAGCTGGGCCTCGACCTGATCACCCACGTCAACCCGGACGGCGTGGCGCAGGACATCAACCCGTTCACCCACGGCAGCGCCAAGCACACCGACATCATGAAGACCGAGGGCCTCAAGCAGGCACTCGACAAGTATGGTTTCGACGCAGCATTCGGCGGCGCCCGTCGCGATGAAGAGAAATCCCGCGCCAAAGAGCGCGTGTACTCGTTCCGCGACAGCAAGCACCGCTGGGATCCGAAAAACCAGCGCCCCGAGCTGTGGAACGTCTACAACGGCAAGGTCAACAAGGGCGAGTCGATCCGCGTCTTCCCGCTGTCGAACTGGACCGAGCTGGACATCTGGCAGTACATCTACCTTGAAGGCATCCCGATCGTTCCGCTGTATTTCGCCGCCGAGCGTGAAGTCATCGAGAAGAACGGCACGCTGATCATGATCGACGACGAGCGCATCCTCGAGCACCTGAGCGACGAAGACAAAGCGCGCATCGTCAAAAAGAAAGTGCGTTTCCGTACCCTTGGTTGCTACCCGTTGACGGGCGCGGTGGAGTCCGAGGCCGAAAGCCTCACGGACATCATTCAGGAAATGCTCCTGACGCGAACTTCCGAGCGCCAGGGCCGTGTCATCGACCACGATGGCGCAGGCTCGATGGAAGACAAAAAACGTCAGGGTTATTTCTAAGGGGTTGTCATGTCGCACGCATCTGATTTGATCAGCGAGGACATCCTCGCCTACCTGGGCCAGCACGAACGTAAAGAGCTGCTGCGCTTTCTGACCTGCGGTAACGTCGACGACGGCAAGAGCACCCTGATCGGGCGCCTGCTGCACGACTCCAAGATGATCTACGAAGATCACCTGGAAGCCATTACCCGCGATTCGAAAAAAGTCGGCACCACCGGCGAAGACATCGACCTGGCGCTGCTGGTCGACGGCCTGCAGGCCGAGCGTGAACAAGGCATCACCATCGATGTCGCGTACCGCTACTTCTCCACCGCCAAGCGCAAATTCATCATCGCCGACACCCCTGGCCACGAGCAGTACACCCGCAACATGGCCACCGGTGCCTCCACCTGTGACCTGGCGATCATCCTGGTCGACGCCCGTTACGGCGTGCAGACCCAGACCCGTCGCCACAGCTTCATCGCCTCGTTGCTGGGCATCAAGCACATAGTCGTGGCCATCAACAAGATGGACCTCAAGGACTTCGACCAGGGTGTGTTCGAGTCGATCAAGGCCGACTACCTGCAGTTCGCCGAAGGCTTGAAGCTCAAGCCCACCAGCATGCACTTCGTGCCGATGTCTGCGCTGAAAGGCGACAACGTGGTGAACAAGTCCGAGCGCTCGCCGTGGTACACCGGCCAGTCGCTGATGGAGATCCTCGAGACCGTGGAAGTGGCGGGCGATCGCAACTTCACCGACTTGCGTTTCCCGGTTCAGTACGTCAACCGTCCGAACCTGAACTTCCGTGGCTTCGCCGGCACCCTGGCCAGCGGCATCGTCAAGAAAGGCGACGAAGTCGTGGTCCTGCCGTCGGGCAAGAGCAGCCGCGTGAAATCCATCGTCACCTTCGAAGGTGAACTGGAGCACGCAGGTCCTGGTCAGGCTGTAACGCTGACCATGGAAGACGAAATCGATATTTCCCGTGGCGACCTGTTGGTACATGCCGACAACGTGCCGCCAGTCACCGACAGCTTCGAAGCGATGCTGGTGTGGATGGCTGAGGAACCGATGCTGCCGGGCAAGAAGTACGACATCAAACGCGCCACCAGTTACGTGCCTGGCTCCATCGCCAGCATCGTCAACAAGGTCGACGTGAACACCCTGGAAGAAGGTCCGGCCAGTGCGTTGCAGCTGAACGAAATCGGCAAGGTCAAGATCGCGCTCGATGCGCCGATTGCCCTCGACGGTTACGACAGCAACCGCACCACCGGCGCCTTCATCATCATCGACCGCTTGACCAACGGCACCGTTGGCGCGGGCATGATCGTCGCCCAGCCTTTGGCCCATGGCACCAGCACGCACCACGGCAAACTGGCCCACGTTGCCACCGAAGAACGCGCACAGCGCTTCGGCCAGCAACCGGCCACCGTGTTGTTCAGCGGCTTGTCGGGCGCGGGCAAAAGCACCCTGGCGTATGCGGTTGAACGCAAGCTGTTCGACCTGGGCCGTGCGGTGTTCGTGCTCGATGGCCAGAACCTGCGTCACGACCTCAACAAAGGTCTGCCACAGGATCGCGCCGGGCGTACCGAGAACTGGCGTCGTGCCGCGCACGTGGCGCGTCAGTTCAACGAGGCTGGCCTGCTGACCCTCGCTGCGTTCGTTGCCCCGAGTGCCGAAGGGCGTGAACAGGCCCGGGAACTGATCGGCAAGGAGCGTCTGCTGACGGTCTACGTCCAGGCTTCGCCGACGGTCTGCGCCGAGCGTGATCCGCAAGGTTTGTACGCGGCGGCCGGGGATAACATCCCGGGCGAGTCCTTCCCGTACGATGTGCCGCTGGATGCCGACCTGGTGATCGACACCCAGTCCGTGTCGCTGGAGGAAGGCGTCAAGCAAGTGCTGGGTCTGCTGCGTGAGCGTGGCGCGATCTAAGCGCTGACCGGTAAAAAGAAACCCGTTGATGAGTGATCATCGGCGGGTTTTTTTGTGTCTGGTAATCAGTCAAAACAAACACTAAACCTGTGGGAGCGAGCTTGCTCGCGATAGCGGCGGATCAGTCGACATCAATGTTGAATGTCAGTCCGCAATCGCGAGCAAGCTCGCTCCCACAAGGGATTAGTGTTTGCCTGGGAATTCGTGGTGCAACTGTTCCAGCAACGCATCCTTGTCCTGCCACAACTGATTGATCCAGCCCTGAAACTGCAGGCGGTACTCACCATCCTGGTCATAGTTCTTGCCGATGAACTGCGGCGGAATGTTCAGCTGCTGAAAATGCACCACCGCGTCTTACACGTATCCACATAGCAGATCCCAGAATCAGGACGCCTCTGAAAATCTAAAGTCAGAAGGAATAGCCAGAACCCTTGATCGGAAATGGACTACAAGAAAGTCGGAAGTTATGAGGTTTTATTGTTTTGTAAATGAGAATAGTGTTTGCAACAGGTAGATGTGTTTTTTTCGCAGCTTGTATCAAGTCAAGCAACTGCAAGGGAATCGGTTGTTGCTTAGAAAATAAGCTTGCGCTCGAGGATCAAGGTGTGCGAAATAAATTTTTTCCAGTTCCAGCTGGTTATGTTTCTAGTGTTTTTGAGATCGTTTTTTGTGTAATTGTTTTGTTGTTGTATCTTGTTTTTTCTATTTATATTTATAGTAGATTGATAGATGTTCCTTCGGTTCCTGATAAATTAGTTATGAAAGATGCTTTTGTATATAGGAGGCTTTCGCAAGCTTCAAAGACAACATCTTTTTTGTATCTGAGGGTTGGAACTGATGACGCTGCTTACAAATATGTCATTGAGGCTTCGAATCGTGATGTTATGTACACGGACTTTGATAAACCACGAAAGCTGTGGGTGGCGGTAGATTCTGATCAAAGTAAAAAATTTGTTTGGGGGGTATATGATGATAATTATGGGTTGTTGATAAGTCGTCAAGATATATTGCGCTGGGCCAGTTCAGTCAATGTTGATAATTATTTTATGCTTTCTTTAATGTTTATTTCGTCATTATATTTTCTTTATATTATTTTTTTGACCGGTATTTGGAATAGGTGTACAGCGAAAAGGATTGCTCGTGAAAATAAATAAGATTGCTGATGAGATATTTGTAATTGACGATTTCTTAACTCAAGGGGAAGAGGAGTGCATAAATGTTCAACTCAAGGGCGCAGTTTGGAGATACAACTGGCCAAATTATGAGGAGCTTCCATTTGTTAGACCTTGTTGGCATGTTTTTATTGCAGGTAAAGGTCGGCCGGATCGGAAATCATGTTTAGACGAGTTAGATGGAAGTGAATCTTGGCGTTTTCTTGCCGGGTTCTGGGAAAGGTTATCAACATTACATGATTTCAAAGTCACGTTGTTAGGTGTTTATGCAAATGGGCAAACATTTGGACAGGACACGATTATACATCGGGATAACAAGACGCATCCAGGGATGACAGTGATCGTATTCTGTAATGAACACTGGCCAACGTCCTGGGGAGGTGAACTCGTATTCTACGATGACAAAAAAGAAAATATTATTAAATCTGTACTTCCAAAATCGCGGCGTGTGGTGATTTTTGACGGGCGAGTTCCACATGCGGCGAGATCGCCTTCAGTAAAGTGTGATCAGGTAAGGATGACGCTTGCGTTCAAAACTGTGATCAAGGAGTAATATATGGCCGGGAAAGCTGAAATATTTGTAGCTGTCGTCAATGATGGTGTAACTATTGGCTCGGGGGCGACTGCAGTATCAGATCAATTTTTAGTCAACGGAACTGGGATGGTGTTGTTGAATCAGTCGGTGCAAACCGGAGCTGTGATAGCGAGTGTTACCTCGGTGACGAAATTAGCAGGTCCTTATGTTCCGATTGTAAATATGCCGGCCAATATAGTTGCCGGTACGATAACTTTTCTAAAAATCGGGATCGACTTCAGAGAGGGGAGCGAAATCAAGGCGGGTGACGTTATCAGTCTGGTTGGTAATGTTGCAGGGGTGATTGCAACTATGGCTGTTTTGCTAGCTGCGCCATTTTCGGTTGTTGCTACGTTAAGTATTGTAGCTATCGGCACCGGTATATATTCGATTTATAACTCAGAAGTGCTTGGTGCTATTGCGACAAATGCCAAAAATTTCTTCAGCGATAAAGGGTTGGAGAACTACCTTGGCTATGTATGTGCACCCGATATGAAAATTGTCCATAAAAACACCTTGAGGGATGTCTACGGCAATCAGATGCTTTCCTGTAATTGGATATCTGAAACCGGAGAGCTACAGCCCTCAGCGGTACCTGTTTTCGATGAAAATATTGGCGGTGGAGGGGCGTATATACCAGTATCTCCTGTTTTGCCGGCTCCCCTTCCTGATATTATCCCCGTTGTAACTATCGGGCCACTTGACATTAATAACGGCTCTGATGACAGCGGTGATGAGTATGGTTGCTGTACAGGAGGAAGTGATGGTTATGTGTAGCGGCTCGCATATTTAGATTTTCTGCTCCTCATTTTTGACCTCCGATGCTTAATACAAATTAACGAGCTATTTGACACTCTTAAGAGCTAGGCCAGAGTCAGGCTGAATTTAAGATAGCGCCTGCGTGTGGGTAATCGTCAGTCTGACTTCGTGAAGCTGAGGTGCAATAACGGTCCGGCCGGTGTCGCTGGAAGTAGGCGTTAATCAAGTGCTGGAGTTGCTGCGCAAATGTGGCGCAATCTAAGCCTTAGCCTGAAATGAGAAACCCGCCGATGAGTAATCTTCGGCGGTTTTTTGTGCCCTGTGATATTCAAGTGTGGGAGCGGGCTTGCCCGCGAAGAAGCCGGTACAGACACCAGCTTACTTCCCGGGAAACTCGCGATGCATCTGCGCTAGCAACGCATCCTTGTCCTGCCACAACTGATTGATCCAGCCCTGAAACTGCAGGCGGTATTCACCGTCCTGGTCGTAGTTCCTGCCGATGAACTGCGGCGGGATCTTCAGCTCTTCGAAGTGCACCACCACGTCCGCAACGTTCCCGCACAGCAAATCCCAGAAACCCGGGCGCCCGGCGGGGTAGTGGATGGTCACGTTGACCAGGGATTCAAGCTGCTCGCCCATCGCATCCAGCACAAAGGCAATGCCGCCGGCCTTGGCCTTGAGCAGGTACTTGAAGGGTGACTGCTGTTGCTTGTGCTTGCCCTCGGTGAAGCGCGTGCCTTCGACGAAATTGAAAATGCCCACCGGGTTGTCGCGGAATTTCGCACAGGTCTTGCGGGTGGTTTCCAGGTCCTTGCCTTTCTTCTCCGGGTGCTTTTCCAGATAGGCCTTGGAGTAACGCTTCATGAACGGAAAGCCCAGCGCCCACCAGGCCAGACCGATCACCGGAACCCAGATCAGCTCCTGCTTGAGAAAGAACTTCAGCGGCTGAATGCGCCGGTTTAGCACGTATTGCAGCACCAGGATGTCGACCCAGCTCTGGTGGTTGCTGGTGATCAGGTACGAATGCTGATAGTCGAGGCCTTGCAGGCCGCTGATGTGCCAGCGTGTGCGGCGCACCAGGTTCATCCAGCCTTTGTTGATGCTGATCCAGGCTTCGTGGGTATGGCTCATCAGCCAGCCCGCGAGGCGCTGGGTGAGGGCGAACGGCAATACCTTGACGAGTGCCACGCAGAACAGGAACGAGCAGAGCAGAATCGTGTTCAATGCCAACAGCAGCGAGGCGATCACGCCCCGCAGCGCAGCAGGTAAGAAATCCAGCATTTACACATCCATAGGTCGGTTGGCGGCTTGAATCGCGGTCAGGGCGATGGTGTAGACGATGTCATCGACCTGCGCGCCGCGCGGCAAATCGTTCACCGGTTTGCGCAGGCCTTGCAGCATCGGGCCGAGGCTGACGCAGTCGGCGCTGCGCTGTACGGCCTTGTGCGTGGTATTGCCGGTGTTGAGGTCGGGGAATACGTAAACCGTGGCACGACCGGCCACCTGACTGTTCGGCGCCAGTTGCCGGGCCACGCTTTCGTTGGCGGCGGCGTCGTACTGCAAGGGGCCGTCGATCAGCAGCGAGTGCTGTTGTTCGTGGGCGAGCAGGGTTGCCTCGCGGACCTTCTCGACTTCTTCGCCGCTGGCCGACTCGCCGCTGGAGTAGCTGATCATCGCCACCCGTGGCGTGATGCCAAACGCGGCGGCCGAATCAGCGCTTTGCAGGGCGATCTCGGCCAGTTCACTGGCGCTCGGGTGCGGGTTCATCACGCAGTCGCCGTAGACCAGCACCTCTTCCGGAAACAGCATGAAGAACACCGACGACACCAGGGTGCAGCCTGGCGCGGTTTTAATCAGCTGCAGGGCCGGGCGGATGGTGTTGGCGGTGGTGTTGATCACGCCCGATACGAGGCCGTCGACTTCATCCAGGGCCAGCATCATGGTGCCGATCACCACGGTGTCTTCCAGTTGTTGCTCGGCCATCGGCGCATTGAGGCTTTTGCTTTTGCGCAGCGCGACCATCGGTTCGACATAGCGTTCGCGGATCGAGTCCGGATCAATGATTTCCAGGCCCGGTGGCAGCTCGATGCCCTGGGCACGGGCGACGGCCTGCACGTCCTCGGGCTTGGCCAGCAACACACAGCGAGCGATGCCACGGGCCTGGCAGATCGCGGCGGCCTGCACGGTCAGCGGCTCGCTGCCTTCGGGCAGTACGATGCGCTTGTTGGCCGCCTGGGCGCGCTGGATCAATTGATAGCGGAAAACCGCTGGCGACAGGCGCATTTCCCGTGGCGTACCGCAGCGCTGGTGCAGCCAGTTGGCATCGAGATGGCCGGCGATGAAATCGGTGATGATTTCGGCGCGCTCGCGGTCATCGATGGGGATTTCCTTGTTCAGGCCATTGAGCAGGTTGGCGGTGTCGTAGGAGCCGGTACTCACCGACAGCACCGGCAAACCAGCCTGCAGGGCACCACGGCACAGGTCCATGATGCGTGGGTCGGGCAGGGTGTCGCTGGTCAGCAGCAGGCCGGCGAGCGGCACGCCGTTCAAGGCGGCGAGGCTGACGGCGAGGATGATGTCGTCGCGGTCGCCGGGGGTCACCACCAGCACGCCGGGCTTGAGCAATTCCACGGTGTTACGCATGGTGCGGGCGCAAATGATGATCTTGGTCATGCGCCGGGTTTCGTAATCACCGGCGTTGAGCACTTGCGCGCCCATCAGGTCGGCGACGTCGCGGGTGCGCGGGGCGTTCAGTTCCGGCTGGAACGGAATGCAGCCGAGCAAGCGGAAATCACCACTGCGCAGCAACGGCGAATGCTCTTTCAGGCGCGTGGCGAAGGCCTCCATGCTTTCTTCGGTCTTGACCTTGTTGAGGATCACACCGAGGACTTTCGGGTCTTTCGGGCCGCCGAACAACTGCGCCTGCAACTCGACGCGACCGGAGAGCTCGGTCAGCACTTCGTTTTCCGGTGCCGAGACCAGGATCACCTCGGCGTCGAGGCTCTTGGCCAGGTGCAGGTTGACCCGCGCGGCATAACTGGCGCTGCGGGTCGGCACCATGCCTTCGACGATCAGCACGTCCTTGCCGATGGCAGCCTGCTGATAAAGGGTGATGATTTCTTCGAGCAACTCATCGAGCTGGCCGTCGCCGAGCATGCGCTCGACATGGGCCAGGCCCAGGGGCTGGGGCGGTTTCAAACCGTGGGTACGCGCCACCAGTTCGGTGGAACGTTCCGGGCCCGTGTCGCCCGGATGCGGCTGGGCAATCGGTTTGAAAAAACCGACCTTGAGCCCGGCCCGCTCAAGGGTGCGCACCAGCCCGAGGCTGATGGAGGTCAGACCCACACCAAAATCGGTGGGCGCGATAAAAAAAGTTTGCATGCGGATTCTCTGAAGGAGCATGGCAAAGGTGATCATCTATATCTGACGATCTACCGAAATTCAGTCGCCAAGGTTATCGCTAACCGAGCCCTGTGCGCACCAACCGCAAGCAAAGGGCTGGCCTATTTTTTCAAGGCGTTGCACAGGGTCCATGACCCAGGCGCGGGATTGCCAGGGTGGCTGGTGCCGCAGGTGCTGGGTGTGGCCGCAGGAAAGCTCGGCCACCCAGTGTCCGTCCTCGTCCTGATGGAAGCCTGTGATCGTCGAATCCCGTCTGTCCGGGTTGTGTTCGCTTTCGGACGATTGCTTCGCTAAACTTGGCCTTTCAATTTTCCTATGCAAAAGGTCTCGCCCCATGCTGATCGCCGCCAATAAGGCTGTCTCCATCGACTATACCCTGACCAACGACGCTGGTGAGGTCATCGACAGCTCCGCCGGCGGCGCGCCGCTGGTCTACCTGCAAGGTGCAGGCAACATCATCCCGGGCCTGGAAAAGGCTCTGGAAGGCAAGGCTGTCGGCGACGAGCTGACCGTAGCCGTTGAACCGGAAGACGCTTACGGCGAATACGCCGCCGAACTGGTCAGCACCCTGAGCCGCAGCATGTTCGAAGGCGTCGACGAGCTGGAAGTGGGCATGCAGTTCCACGCTTCCGCTCCGGACGGCCAGATGCAGATCGTGACCATCCGTGATCTGGACGGCGACGACGTCACCGTTGACGGCAACCACCCGTTGGCCGGTCAGCGCCTGAATTTCCAGGTCAAGATCGTTGCCATCCGTGACGCCAGCCAGGAAGAAATCGCTCATGGTCACGTCCATGGCGAAGGTGGCCATCACCACTGATTTCTGCGCTAAGCTCAGATAACTGGAGAGGCGCCTTGTGGGCGCCTTTTTAGTCTGCGGCCGTCCCTGATGACACCGCCAAGTGGCTGTTTCGAGAAGAACACGGGAATCTGGAGTACGCCATGAGTGCTTTTCACGACCTTAAATTGACAGCCCTGGATGGACAGGAGCTACCTCTGGCGCCTTTCAAAGGCCAAGTCGTACTGGTGGTCAACGTCGCCTCCAAATGCGGTCTGACCCCGCAGTACGCGGCGCTGGAAAATCTCTATCAGCAATTCAAGGCCAAGGGCTTCAGCGTCCTGGGCTTGCCGTGCAACCAGTTTGCCGGGCAGGAACCGGGGACCGAGCAGGAAATCAAGGATTTCTGCAGCCTCAACTATGGCGTGACCTTTCCGTTGTCCAGCAAGCTGGAAGTCAACGGGCATGAACGTCATCAGTTGTATCGCCTGTTGGCGGGAGAGGGCGCGGAATTTCCCGGCGATATCACCTGGAACTTCGAGAAGTTCCTGCTGGGCAAGGACGGGCGTGTGCTGGCACGGTTCTCGCCACGCACGGCGCCGGATGATCCGACCATCGTTCACGCGATAGAAAAAGCGCTGAGCTGACATCCTCCTCTCCCTCTGTAGGAGCGAGCTCGCTCGCGATGGTTGTAGGAACACCGCGGGGCATCAGACCGCCAGCGTTATCGTTGACCACCATCGCGAGCAAGCTCGCTCCTACATCACCCAAATCAATAGTGCTGTTCAGTACGTGCGAACCTCCATATTATCGCCGTCATAAAGTCATTTCTGTGGAGCGTCCCATGCCCGTCAAAGCCCTGTTCAAACCGTTCCACCTCGGCACCCTCGAACTGCCGACCCGCGTCGTCATGGCGCCGATGACCCGCTCCTTTTCCCCAGGTGGCGTGCCTAATTCCAAAGTGATCGAATACTACCGTCGCCGCGCCGCAGCCGGCGTCGGCCTGATCATCACCGAAGGCACCACCGTCGGTCACAAGGCTTCCAACGGCTACCCGAACGTTCCGCATTTCTATGGCGAAGCAGCCCTGGCCGGCTGGAAGAAAGTCGTCGACGCCGTTCACGCCGAAGGCGGCAAGATCGTTCCGCAGTTGTGGCATGTGGGCAGCGTGCGCCGGATCGGCACCGAGCCGGACGCCAGCGTGCCGGGTTATGGCCCGTCGGAAAAACTGAAGGAAGGCCAGGTCGTGGTTCACGGCATGACCAAACAGGATATCCAGGACGTGATCGCCGCGTTCGCCCAGGCCGCCAAGGATGCCCAGAGCATCGGCATGGACGGCGTGGAAATCCACGGTGCCCACGGTTACCTGATCGACCAGTTCTTCTGGGAAGGCAGCAACCAACGTACCGACGAATACGGCGGCAGCCTGGCCAACCGTTCGCGCTTCGCCATTGAGTTGATTCAGGCCGTGCGTGCCGCGGTCGGTGAAGGTTTCCCGATCATTTTCCGTTTCTCCCAGTGGAAGCAGCAGGACTACACCGCACGTCTGGTGCAAACCCCTGAAGCCTTGGGCGAGTTCCTCAAGCCATTGGCCGACGCGGGCGTGGACATTTTCCACTGTTCGACCCGCCGCTTCTGGGAGCCGGAGTTCGACGGTTCCGAGCTGAACCTGGCTGGCTGGACCCGCCAACTCACCGGCAAGCCGACCATCACCGTGGGCAGCGTCGGCCTGGACGGCGAGTTCCTGCAGTTCATGGTCAACACCGACAAGGTCGCGCAGCCTGCCAGCCTGGAAAAACTGCTGGAGCGCCTGAACAACGACGAGTTCGACCTGGTGGCGGTCGGTCGTGCGTTGCTGGTGGACCCGGACTGGGCGCAGAAAGTGCGTGACGGCCGTGAGGAAGACATTCTGCCGTTCAGCCGTGAGGCGTTGATGACGCTGGTTTAAGCGGCGACCGGGAAGGCCTCATCGCGAGCAAGCTCGCTCCCACAGGGTGTGCGTTGTACACAAATCCTGTAGGAGCGAGCTTGCTCGCGATGACTGACTCAAGATCACTGCAAAATCAGGGAACAGTCGGTGCATTCGGCACCACCATCTCCCCGGCACAGGCACCGCGCAACTGTCCCTCGAACTGCTCGATAATCGTCGCCCAACCCTGGCGACTGGCATGCTGGCGCGCATTGAGCCTGACATTGCGCAAGGCTTCCCGTTCCTCCAGCAGCCATGCCGCTGCATCGCAGAACGCTTCTTCATCCCCCGGCATCGCCAATACGCCGTTGTAGCCATGACGAATATGCTGGGCCGCCGCCGCCTGGTCGTAGGCCACCACGCCGAGCCCCGAGGCAAGTGCTTCAAGCACCACATTGCCAAAGGTTTCGGTCAGGCTCGGAAACAGAAACACGTCGCCCGACGCGTAGTGACACGCCAGGGCTTCACCCCGTTGGGTGCCGCAGAAAATCGCCTCGGGCATTTCGTTTTCCAGTTCCTGGCGCTGCGGGCCATCGCCGACCACGATCAGTTTCAGCGTGCGCTGGGGATAACTCGCCTTGAGGGTATTGAAGGTGCGCTTGAGCAGGCCAAGGTTTTTTTCCGGGGCCAGGCGTCCGACATGAATGACGGCGATGTCTGCTTCGGCCAGCCCCCATTGCTCGCGCAGGGCATTCAAGCGTTTGGCCGGGTGAAACAATTCGCTGTCGACCCCACGGGACAGCAACGCCAGGCGCTCGAAATGCCGCCGCTCCAGTTCCATGCGTTGGCTGACGCTGGGCACCAGGGTCATGGTCGAGCGGTTGTGGAACCAGCGCAGGTAGTGAGTCAGCAGGCGCGTGAGCAAACCAAGCCCGTACTGGTTGGAGTACTGCTGGAAATTGGTGTGGAACCCGCTGACCACGGAAATCCCCAGTCGCCGTGCCGCACGCAAGGCAGAGAGACCCAGCGGGCCCTCGGTGGCGATGTAGAGCACATCCGGGCGGTGACGCGTCCAGCGCCGCAGCAGCTTGTGCATCGACGACTGACCCCATTGCAGGCCGGGATAGCCCGGCAGTGGCCAGCCGCGGCACAGCAGCAATTCATCGTCGCTGCCCAGTTGCTGGTCGCAGCCCTGACGCGGCCGCACCAGCTCCACTTGATGCCCGCGCGCGCGCAAACCGTCGCACAAGCGACCAAGGGTATTGGCCACGCCGTTGATTTCCGGTGGGAAGGTTTCGGTGATCAGGGTGATATGCAGAGCTGTCGTCATGACCCCAGTGTCGGCTGGGGCCATGTCGTCAGTGTGACGTCGGGATGATGGATTTGTGACTCAGCGCTGGGTTACCAGGTTTTCTGCCCCGCGCTCACGCACCCAGAACAGCGTCGCCCCGGCCACGGCAGCCGGCATCATCAGGATGTTCACCACAGGGATCAGCAGCACCAGGTACACGCTGCCGCCGAAGCTCATGCTCTGCCAGCGCTTCTCGCGCAGCCAGGCGAGCATCTCGTTCCAGCCCAGCTTGTGGTTGTCCGCCGGGTAGTCGATGTACTGGATCGCCATCATCCACACACCGAACAACAGCCACAGCGGCGCGGCGATGATGTTCACCACCGGGATGAACGAGAGGATGAACAACCCGATCGCCCGGGGCAGAAAATAGCCAAGCTTGCGCATTTCCCGGGCCAGGGTACGCGGAATCATGGCGATCAACTCGCCCCAACTGAAGGCCGGAAAATCATCGGTGCCGCGCACCACCACTTCGACTTTCTCCGCGAGGAAGCCGTTGAACGGCGCGGCAATGACGTTGGCGAGCATGGTGAAGGTGAAGAACACCATCAACACCACCAGCACCACGAACAATGGCCAGAGGATGTAGCTGAGAAAACTCAGCCAGTCGGGCAGCGATGGCATCAAGGTGTCGACCCACAGGCTGAATTGATGGCTGGCCAGGTAGATCAATCCGACGAACAGCACCAGGTTGATTGCCAACGGCAACAGCACAAACAAACGCAGGCTGGGGCTCAACACCAGCTTGAGGCCTTCGCGCAGGTATTGCGGGCCGGACAGAACAGGGGCGGGCATAAGGTGCTCCGAGCAGAGGGAAAACGCGCCGACCTTACCGGCTTTGCCTTGCAGGCGAAAGCGCGGTGGCGGTATCGACATTCACTGTAACAAAGACGTCGATATCGTCGGTCAGATGCCATAGAGACCACCTATGAGCTGGATTGTTAAACCGTATTTCCTTAATCTTCGCCCCCTCGATACGCTGCACCCAATCTTTTTACAGGACGGTCGGGTCAAGCCTTCCCCAAGTGCTTTCAACCGTTCTTTTTTATTCCAGCCGGCAATCCGGCGTTCCGTGCCAGGTAATCCGGGCCGGTCAACAGGAGCAGGTCATGTCTGAAGTCCGTCATTCGCGAGTGATTATTCTCGGTTCCGGCCCTGCCGGTTACAGCGCCGCGGTCTATGCCGCACGTGCCAACCTCAAGCCACTGCTGATCACCGGCATGCAGGCCGGCGGTCAACTGACCACCACCACCGAAGTCGACAACTGGCCGGGTGACGTCCACGGCCTGACCGGCCCGGCGCTGATGGAGCGGATGCGTGAGCACGCCGAGCGCTTTGAAACCGAGATCGTTTTCGATCACATCAATGCCGTCGACTTCGCCGCCAAGCCATACACCCTGACCGGCGACAGCGCGACTTACACCTGTGACGCCCTGATCATCGCCACCGGCGCCAGCGCTCGTTACCTGGGCCTGCCATCGGAAGAAACCTTCATGGGCAAAGGCGTTTCGGCCTGTGCGACCTGCGACGGTTTCTTCTATCGCAACAAGCCGGTGGCCGTGGTCGGCGGCGGCAACACCGCTGTTGAGGAAGCCCTGTACCTGGCCAACATCGCCAGCAAAGTCACCCTGATCCACCGTCGTGAAACTTTCCGCGCCGAGAAGATCCTGATCGACAAGCTGAACGCCCGTGTCGCCGAAGGCAAGATCGAGCTGAAGCTGAACGCGACCCTGGACGAAGTGCTGGGCGACAACATGGGCGTGACCGGTGCCCGCCTGAAGAACAACGACGGCAGCTTCGACGAAGTGAAAGTCGACGGCGTGTTCATCGCCATCGGCCACACCCCGAACACTTCGCTGTTCGAAGGCCAGTTGACCCTCAAAGACGGCTACCTGGTTGTGCAGGGCGGCCGTGACGGCAACGCCACTGCCACCAGCCTCGAAGGTATCTTCGCCGCTGGTGACGTGGCTGACCACGTGTACCGTCAGGCCATCACCTCGGCTGGCGCAGGTTGCATGGCGGCACTGGATGCCGAGCGTTACCTGGATAATCTGCAGAACGCTTGATTCTGTAGAAACGAAAAACCGGCTTCGGCCGGTTTTTTTGTGCCTTCGGAAAATACACATGTCCCTGTAGGAGCGAGCGCGCTCGCGATGGTCGTCAACGATAACGCTGGGAGCCTGACACCCCGCGGGGCTCTCAGGTTCTTCGCGAGCATGCTCGCTCCTACAGTGGGCGCTGTGGATCAGGTCAATTTCTTCAGACACGCCTCAAGGATATCCAGCCCTTCCTCCAGCACCGCAGCCTCGATGGTCAGCGGCGCCAGCAAGCGAATGATGTGCCGCGACTTGCCGCTGGGCATCAGCAGCAAACCGGCGTCGCGCGCCAGGGCCAGCAGCTGCGTCAACTGCGCGGCTGCGGGCGAGCCATCTGCGTTGATCAGCTCGATACCACGCATGGCGCCGACGCCGGTCAGGCGTCCCAGGTACGGCGTCAGGTTGTTCGCGCGCCAGGTTGCATGGCGACCGACAATCGCTTCTTCCTGTTGGGTGCCCCAGGCATGCAGGTTGGCATCGGTCATTTCGTCCAGGGTTGCCAGTGCCGCTGCACAGGCGATGGGATTGCCGGAGTAAGTGCCACCGAGTCCGCCCTTGGGCAAATTGTCGAGCAGTGACTTGCGCCCGACCACCGCACCCAGCGGCACGCCGCCGGCGATGCTTTTGCCGAGCAGAATCAGATCGGGCTCGATGCCCAGCCGCGAGAAGGCGAAACGCTCGCCGGTACGGCCGAAACCGGACTGGATTTCATCGGCGATCAGCACAATGCCCTTGTCGTCGCAGAACTCGCGCAGCGCCTGGGCGAACTCGACGTCCATGGCCAGGAACCCCGCTTCACCCTGCACCGGTTCGACGATAAAGCAGGCGACGTCTTCGACATCGATCTCGACGCTGAACAGGCGCTCCATGGCCTTGAGGGCCTCGCCACAGGTGACGCCGTTGTCCCGGCTGGGGAAGGGCAGGTGAAACACCGGCCCCGGCAGCACGCCGACTTTCTGTTTGTACGGCGCGACTTTGCCATTGAGGTTGAGGGTGGCCAGTGTGCGGCCGTGGAAAGCGCCGTCGAAGGCGATGACCGCGCTGCGGCCGGTGGCGCCACGGACGATCTTCAGGGCGTTTTCCGCCGCTTCCGCGCCGCTGTTGGTGAGCATGCCGCTGACCGGGTAACCCACAGGCATGAATGCGCTGAGGCAATCCATCAGTTCGAGGTAAGGCACATGGGGTGCAGCATTGAACGCGTAGTGGGTCAGACGGGTGGCTTGTTCGCGAATGGCCTCGACGATGCGCGGATGGCAATGGCCGAGGTTCAACACGCCGATGCCGCCGACAAAGTCGATGTAGCGTTTGCCATCGGTGTCCCAGACCTCGGCATTCTTGCCATGGCTGAGCGTGACAGGGTGAACGATGTTGATCGACTGGCTGATGGTTTCGCTGCGCATGAATGACCGGCTCGGAAGAAGGAGGACTTCTTTTTATCTAATCCGTGAGCGGTGGTAGGGGGCAAACGAAATAAAGTTGCCGGGTCAATCTTAAAAGTCGGGTTGTGCTTGTGATCAATTCCGCGCCATGAACGCAAAACCTGTAGGAGCGAGCTTGCTCGCGATGGTGGTGAACGATGACGCTGGGAGCCTGACACCCCGTGGCGTTC
This sequence comes from Pseudomonas sp. GW823-FHT06E10, assembly GCF_058794995.1. Lineage (NCBI taxonomy): Bacteria > Pseudomonadati > Pseudomonadota > Gammaproteobacteria > Pseudomonadales > Pseudomonadaceae > Pseudomonas > Pseudomonas sp. GW823-FHT06E10. Next base: position 16,766 of record NZ_JBXAHJ010000012.1, read on the forward strand.
TTCAGTCCATCGCGAGCAGGCTCGCTCCTACAATTTGAATCAGCGGCGAGTCAGCGGTTGCTGAGAGAACTTCACACCGGCCAGACCATGGGCGATCAGCGCGCGGATGTTGCCGTGGTCGCTGCCTTCCGGCGTTGCCAGCACCGAGCGGTAATGCTCGCCGAAAGCCAGCAGGGCTTCTTCATCGCTCAAGCCTTCGAGCAGCGCCAGGCCCAGGGTCTTGCACGAGCCTTCGTTCTGCCCGGCCGCGTTTTCCACGCCACCGTTGTTGAAGGCCTGAGGCTGGTAGTCGTAACCGGCGGCAATGAACGCCAGGGTGTCGGCGAAGGCGTGTTCGCCGGTCTTGAGGCTGGCGCGCAGGGTGTTCAAATCACTCATTGGGTTTTCCTTTGGCGAACGCCGCTTGCTGGTCGGCGCTGGCTTCTTGCTGATATTGGGCTTTCCATTCGGCGTACGGCATGCCGTAAACCACTTCGCGGGCTTCGTCGAGGCTGACCTCGATCTGGCGGTCGTCGGCCGCGGCCTTGTACCACTTGGACAGGCAGTTGCGGCAAAAGCCCGAGAGGTTCATCAGGTCGATGTTCTGCACATCCTTGCGGCTGTCCAGGTGGGCCACCAGCCGACGAAAGGCGGCGGCTTCGAGTTCCAGGCGTTGTTGATCGGTCATGGCGGTCTCTTCGAGACAGCTTCAAGCGGCACGCTTGAAGCTGCAAGTTGGATTGCGGTGGCTTGAAGTCTACCGCTTGCGGCTTGAGGCTTGAAGCTCAGCGGCTTGCCGCGAGTGTTATAGACACCGACTCGGCGAATCGCAGCGCGTGGGGTTTGTCGACCTCGACCTCGGCGTACAGCACCGATGCGTTGGCCATCACCAGGTCGAGAATTTCCTGGGTCAGACGTTCGAGCAGCGCAAAGCGGTTGCCTTCCACATGGGCGATGATTGCCTTGGTAATGGTCCGGTAGTTCAACGCGTGATCGATGTCGTTGTCCCGTACCGCTTCCTGGGCTGCGTACAGAATGGTGAGGTTGATCAGCACATCCTGCTTGTTGAGGATTTCATCCTCGTTGATGCCGATGAAGGTACGCAGGCACAGGTCTTTGACCCGGATGCGTGCCATACCTGGCTGAAGTTGTGGCATTGCTACTTGCTCCGTCCAATCAATTGCAGGAACTCCTGGCGGGTATTGCTCGACTCGCGGAAGGCACCGAGCATCACCGAGGTGTTCATGGTCGAATTCTGTTTCTCGACGCCGCGCATCATCATGCACATGTGCTGTGCCTCGATGACCACTGCGACGCCTGCCGCGCCGGTCACTTGCTGCACCGCGTCGGCGATTTGCCGGGTGAGGTTTTCCTGGATTTGCAGGCGCCGGGCGAACATGTCCACCAGCCGCGCGATCTTCGACAGGCCCAGCACCTTGCCGGTTGGAATATAAGCCACATGCGCCTTGCCGATGAAGGGCAGTATGTGGTGTTCGCACAGCGAGTACAGCTCGATGTTGTCGACGATTACCATTTCATCGTTGTCGGAGGCGAACAGCGCGCCATTGACGATCTCTTCGACACTTTGCTCATAGCCATGGCAAAGGTACTGCATGGCTTTGGCTGCACGCGTCGGCGTATCGAGCAAACCCTCGCGGTCGGGGTTTTCACCGAGACCGATGAGGATCTCTCGATAATTCTGGGGCAGGGATAACGTCATGGAAAATCCTCGCGGGACACTATTTGATGTGCCTTCCGCCATTGACGGTCAGGGTGGTGCCGGTGACATAAGGGTTGTCGAGCAGATAGCGCAGGCTCTGGTAGATCACTTCACAACCGGGTTCGATGCCCAGCGCGGACTTGGCCAGCGCCTTGGCGCGGTAGGCCGCGTCGTCTTCAGGGTTGAACAGTAGCAGGGCCGGTGCGATCCCGTTGACCTTGATGGCCGGCGCGTACCGGGCGGCGAAGGACAGGGTCAGGCTGTCGAGCCCGGCTTTGCTGGCGCAATAGCCGATGTGCCTGCTGCTGCCCTTGCGGGTCACGTCATCGCTGATGTGCACGATGTCGGCGGGGCTCGAGCGTTGCAGCAGGTCGGCGCAATGCAGGTTGATCAGGTAGGGCGCCAGCATGTGCACGCTGAACATGCGGGTGAATGCCGCGGCGTCGGTGTCCGGCGTTTCAGCCAGCCATTCGGAAGCGTTGTGGACGATTGCCCGCAGGCTGTCGGTATGGGTTTTCAGCTCGTTGATGAAGGCGAAGATCCCGGCCTCGCTGGCGAAGTCCGCGAACACCGCGGTGGCCCCCAGGTCGCGCAGGGCTTGTACGCCGGGGCGCTCGCTGCGGTAGCTGAAAATCACCCGATGGCCATCTTCCAGCAATCGCCGGGCGCAGTGCAGGCCGACACGCTGGCCGGCGCCGGTAATGAGGACAGGGGCTGCGGAAGAAGTCATGAACGGCTCGCATCGCGGTGAGAGCAAAACTATACCAGCGACGGGAGCGCTCTACCTATTGCGAGGGAAACAAGTGTGGGAGCGAGCTTGCTCGCGATTGCGGACTGTCAGACGACACATATGTTGACTGACACGCCCTCATCGCAAGCAAGCTCGCTCCCACAGAAGGGATCAATGATTCTGTGTGGAGGGTTCGGCACGCAATGGGCGTGCCGGCGTGCTGTTCAGCCAGCCGGCCAGCAAACGGGTCGACAATGGAATGAACAGGTAAACCATCAGCGGCGTCAGGCACAGGGTGCTGATGAACACCCGCGGCAGCAGGCTCATGTCACTCAACAGCGGCCCCAGCACAAAGTTGAACAGCAGCGAGACCGGAAAGAACGCCAGCCAGATCGCCACGGCCTGTTTCCAGCGTGGCGGGCGTTGACCGACGGCACCGAACCAGCCCTCGATGCCGCTGACCCGGTGTTCTGTCGGGTGGGCGAACAAGTCGCCGCCACGTCCGAGCCAGGCGCTGCGCGAAGCGGAATGTTCCCAGGCCTGCAGGGTCTGCTCGTCGGCGAAGCGGAAAATGATCTGGAATTCGTCATCGCCGGGCGGCGGAGCGAGCACACCGGAGCCGAGATAACCGGGAAAATCGGTGGCCAGTTGTTCGCCTTCGCGCAGCCAGGCGATCAGGTCCTGGTAGCGTCCATTGGCAACGCGGCGTGCAACCATCAGCGTGACGGGAGGGCTAGACATTGTGTATCTCCGTAAGTCATTTGCGTCGCTCCGGATAGGAACTTCGCCAGGCACAGCGCCGGGGTGGTGGGCTGCGACTCGAAACAAGCAAGGATTATTCCTGATTCAGTCAATCGCGTCTGCGGCGTTTTTCGCTCGTTCGCGGCATGGAATTTTTTTACGGAAACTTTACGGGGCAGGGGCGTTAGAATACGCCTTGGACGATACAAGGATGTTTCAACAGGATGCCCATATTTACAGACGTCGCTTCAGGCTCCACGCAGGCCGTCGCTCTCGAACAGGAAGAGCTCTTTCCCATTCGCGAGGTGGCGCGACTGACAGGTGTCAACCCGGTCACGCTTCGAGCCTGGGAGCGACGATATGGCCTGATTGTTCCAACACGCACCGACAGTGGGCATCGACTGTATTCGATGTCCGATATTGAGCGTGTCCATAGCATTCTCGGCTGGATCGAGCGCGGGGTTGCCGTCAGCAGGATCGGCAAGATCCTGGCCAGGACCGAGCCACTCCAGGCGTTGTCGCATATCATCCCCAACAACCTCGTGGAAGCCGATTACGCGCAGTGGCGGCAGCAGATTCATGTTGCGGTCAACGGGTTTGACGAGCTTCGGCTGGAGGAGCTCTACGGGCAAGTCTTTTCCAGCTACTCCCTGCCGGTGGTGTTCCAAGGCATTCTGATGCCCGTCTGGAAGCGGTTGTTGCAACGCCAGGACCAGTTCGGCGGCACCAGCGAGTGGCTGTTCCTGGATGGCTTTTTGCGTTCCCGGATGTTGCAGCGTCTGTTGTTGATGCGCGAAAAACAGCCGCGTCGCGTGGTCATCTGTGCCCTGGATGGCAATTGCCGGGAACTGGAACTGTTGGTCGCCGCCCTGTTCCTGAGTTCCGGGCCATTGGCCGTTCGCGTACTGAACATGGGCCAGCCATTCGAGGAACTGGCGCTGATGTGTGAAAGGATCAAGCCCCTGGCTCTGGTGCTGTTTTCCAATCATGTGCCGGCTCCCGAGTTGCCGCGGCGTCTGAATCGCCTGGCCATGAGTCTGGAGTGCCGATTGTTGTTGGCCGGCGATGCTTCTGACCTGGCACAGGAAAGCCTGACCGGGTCATCGATCGGTTGCCTGGGCAATGAAGGGGAGGTCATGAGCCAGCGTCTGAAGCAGTTCCTGGCGGGTACTCTGGATACTTGACGTTCAGAGATGCAGCGCGGGATGAGTCAAACGATGCTGTTGCAGGATGAACTGGCGCAGACGCTCGGCTTCATCGGTATCGCTCAGGCTCAGTTGATAGGCGTAGAAGCCCTGTTCGTTTTCTTTCTCGAAAGTACCGCGCAAGGCAATCCGCTCGTAGCCTGAGGGGCTGAACCACAAGGCGAAATGCTTCGGTGGTTTGGTCCTGTTGCGAGCTTCCAGCAAAACCCCTTTGCACGACACTTCGTGTACCCACAGGGTGCCGGGTTGACCCTTGGCGTTTTCCAGCGCTACCGGTTCGTCCAGTACCAGGCGCCAAGGCCGGACCATCGGCCCGTCTTCATAGATGCTGGGCACGCCGAGGCGCAAATGCAGCGCATGGAACTCGTCTTCCACCAAGTGCAGGGGAAAGGTCATTTGCTGGTTTTCGAAGCTGGCTTGAATGGTGACCTGCTCATGGGCCGCCAGGCGGGTGAGCAGGTCACGGATTTGCGACCCACCGTTGACGAGCAGGCTCGACGTCGCGTCCCGCACATTGAGTTGCGGGTTGTGTTGCATTGTCTGGATGAAATCCAGCTCATCCTGGGTCAGGAGCGCGTCGCGTTGCATGGCCAGCTCGAAAGATGTAGTTACAAAGTCATTGGTGATTGTAATTACTGACCATTAATTCTGAGTTTCGTTTGCGCCGTTCGTCGCCTTGAGCGCAGCAAGCTCGGCCTGGAGTTCAGCCAACTGCCTCTCCAGCTGTGCCACGCGCTGTTGCGCCTTGACCTGCACCGTGACGTCTTTCTGTACGCCGACAAAATAGGTTTGCCCGTCCGCTGGATTTTTCACCGTTGAAAGGGACAGCTCGTTCCAGAACGGCGTGCCGTCCTTGCGGTAGTTGCGCAGTATTTCCCGGCAGGTTCCTTCACGGTTCAATGCATCGCGAATCAGCGGCAGCGCTTGCTGATCGCGGTCCCCCGACTGCAGGAAGCGACAATCCTGATAGAGGATTTCTTCACTGGAGTACCCCGTCAGGCGTTCGAACGCGGGGTTGACGTAAATGAGGATCTTGTCCTGATCGCCTTCCTTTTCGGCAATCACGATACCGTCGTTGGAGGCGTTGATCACCATTTGCAGCAGTTGTGCATTAATCATCGGAGTATCCTTTCCTGATTGATTGTCAATTGCATTCTAAAAGAATAATCACAACCGTGGTGTTAATATCCGGGTCTTTCACTCGGATTCAGGATCAGCTCGATGAAAGTCGCCATCATTTCCGGCTCGGTGTACGGCACGGCCGAAGAAGTTGCCCGCCACGCCGCCAGCCTGTTGAACGCCGCCGGTTTCGAAACCTGGCACAACCCGCGTGCGACCCTCGCCGACATCCAGGCGTTTGGCCCTGAAGCCTTTCTGGCGGTGACCTCGACCACCGGCATGGGTGAGCTGCCGGACAACCTGCAGCCGCTGTATTCGACCATTCGTGATCAATTGCCAGCAGCCTGGCGCGGTTTGCCGGGCGCGGTGATCGGATTGGGCGATGCGAGTTATGGCGATACTTTTTGTGGCGGCGGCGAGCAGATGCGCGAATTGTTCGCTGAACTTGGCATTCGCGAAGTGCTGCCGATGCTGCGCCTGGATGCCAGCGAAACGGTGACCCCAGAGACGGACGCCGAGCCTTGGCTGGCGGACCTGATCAGCGCACTGCGCGACTGAGCGTTGCCCCGGCCCCATGCCTGTCAGACCCTTGCTGGCACCGGTCAATTGACATGGATCCAGGACAGCGGGGCGGCTGACTCGCTGGGCCATCAAGCTGGCTGCCAATGCAACTACACGAACCTCAAGGGCTGACTAGACTCGGTGAACATAGGAAACACTCCATAATAAAAACACCGAGGCTCCTTGCCGTGACTGTCGCTCCCGTCCAATCGCCACCCAGTGTCAAAGACAAGGTCAGTGCTGCCGAGTGGCAGACCCGCGTCGACCTGGCAGCCTGTTATCGCCTGGTCGCCCAACATGGCTGGGATGACCTGATCTTCACCCATATCTCCGCCAAGGTGCCCGGCACCGAAGATTTCCTGATCAACCCGTTCGGGTTGATGTTTCACGAAATTACCGCGTCGAGCCTGGTCAAGGTGGATCAGGCCGGCAACAAGCTGATGGACAGTCCTTACGAGATCAATCCGGCGGGTTACACCATCCACAGTGCCGTGCATGAAGCCCGTCACGATGTCGTCTGCGTGCTCCACACCCACACGGCTTCGGGGGTGGCGGTGTCGGCGCAGAAGCAGGGTGTTTTGCCGATCAGCCAACAGTCGTTGTTCGTGCTTTCCAGTCTGGCCTACCACGCCTACGAAGGCGTGGCGCTCAACCATGAAGAGAAAGTGCGGCTACAGGCCGATCTCGGTGAAAGCAATTTCCTGATGTTGCATAACCACGGTCTGCTGACCTGCGGCAGCACCATCGCCGATACGTTCCTGATGATGTTCACCTTTCAGCGTGCCTGCGACATTCAGGTCATGGCGCAAAACGGTGCCGCTGAACTGATCGCCATCGAACCGCAGATTCTGGCCGGCGCCAAAGCCATGATCGCGGGTGTCACCCGAAGTGCTCAAGGAATGGGCGGAGCGCTGGCCTGGCCGGCACTGCTGCGCAAACTCGATAAACTGGACCCGGGTTATAAACTCTGATGGAGCTCGCCGAGATCCCCTTGTGTGTCTGGCGCAAACGCAGCCAGACGTTCGTATTCCGTGGCCAGAGCATCCGCTACTGGGCAGCAGGCCAGGGTGAGCCGCTGTTGCTCATTCACGGCTTTCCATCCGCCAGTTGGGACTGGCATTACCTGTGGCAGCCATTGGCCCAGCGCTTTCGCGTGATCGCTTGCGACATGCTGGGCTTCGGCGATTCGGCCAAACCGGCGAATCACGAATACAGCCTGCTGGAGCAAGCGGATCTGCAACAGGCACTGCTTGAACACCTGAATGTCGAGCAGCCAGTGCACCTGCTCGCCCACGATTACGGCGACAGCGTGGCTCAGGAACTGCTGGCCCGGCATTACGAATCGCGGGTGGAGCTGGCCAGTTGCGTGTTTCTCAATGGCGGGTTGTTTCCGGAAACCCACCGCCCGGTACTGATGCAAAAACTCTTGCTCAGCCCTTTGGGCTGGATGATCGGCCGCGCCTTTAGCCGTGATGGCCTGGTCAGAAGCTTTCGGCAGATTTTCGGTCCGCAAACCCGTCCCAGTGAAAGCCAGATGGATGATTTCTGGAGCCTGGTCGAAAGCCATCAGGGGCCACGGATCATGCACAAATTGATCGGGTACATCCCGGAGCGGCGCGTCTGGCGCGACCGCTGGGTGAGCGCGATGCAACGCGGTGAAGTACCGCTGCGAGTGATCGATGGCGGGGTCGATCCGGTCTCCGGCGTGCACATGGTCGAGCGTTACCGGGAGTTGATCCCGGAGGCGGACACGGTAGTGTTGCCCGACATTGGCCACTACCCGCAGATCGAGGCGCCCTGCGAGGTGCTCAAGCACTACCTGGCGTTTCGCGATCAATTGCTCTTGCCGCCGCGCAAGGTGGCGTGTTCCTGAACCTTAAGGTGAACTGTTGTGGCGAGGGGGCTTGCCCCCGTTGGGCTGCGCAGCGGCCCCAAACCATACGGCGCAGTGATTCAGGTATAACGCGTTTAGCCGGTTTACGACTGCTTCGCAGCCGAACGGGGCGATGCGGCGATCCGACAAGCCCCCTCGCCACAGGGTTCATGCCTGTTTCTCTTTCAATCATCCCCCTGCCTTATCGCGCACCATTCAGCCTCTCCCGTGTTCATTGTGACCCGCTGCGCCGTGCCTGAAACTCGGACTCACTGTCCCTTGGCCTGCTGGAGTCCCCCCCCATGAATGAGTCTGTGCGCTTCGAAGATAAAGTCGTGATCATCACCGGAGCCGGTGGCGGCCTGGGACGGACGCATGCACTGTTGTTCGCCAAACAGGGCGCCAGGGTGCTGGTCAACGATCTTGGCGGCTCGGCCCAGGGCGAAGGCGCCAATGCCTCGGCCGCCGACCGCGTGGTCGCGGAGATTCGCGAGGCCGGTGGCATTGCCGAAGCCAACCACGACTCGGTCACTGACGGTGACAAACTGGTCCAGCACGCCCTGGACGTCTTCGGTCGCGTCGACGTGGTGGTCAACAATGCCGGGATCCTGCGGGACAAGACCTTCCACAAAATGGATGACGCCGACTGGGACCTGGTTTACCGCGTCCACGTCGAAGGTGCCTACAAAGTCACCCGCGCCGCCTGGCCGCACATGCGCGAGCAGAATTACGGCCGGGTGATTTTCACCGCGTCGACCTCGGGCATCTATGGCAACTTCGGCCAGTCCAACTACGGCATGGCCAAACTCGGCCTCTATGGCCTGACCCGCACCCTGGCCATCGAAGGCCGCAAGAACAACATCCTGGTCAACGCCATCGCCCCCACCGGCGGCACGCGCATGACCGAAGGCCTGATCCCGCCGCAAGTCTTCGAACAGCTCAAACCCGAACTGGTCAGCCCGCTGGTGGTGTACCTGGCCAGCGAGAACTGTCAGGAAACCTCCGGTCTGTTCGAAGTCGGCGGCGGCTGGATGGGCAAGGTCCGCTGGGAGCGCAGCCTCGGCATCGGTTTCGATCCACGGGCCGGCTTCTCCCCGGAAGACGTGGCGGCGCACTGGCAGCAGATCTGCGACTTCGAGGGTGCGGCGCATCCGAAGGACAACATCGAAGCGCTGAAGGAAATGATGGGGAATTTGCAGAAATATACGCTTTGATACCACCGGCAAGGTCACATTGACTGACCTTGCCGGTTGTTGCATTTGTCGGCTGCAAAGCGGTTTGCCAATGGTCAGCAGGGAAAGTATTTGACGACCAGCGCCTTCAGGTTGGCGGCTGTTTGCGCGTCCATTTTTCCATCGAAGTTTTCCGGGCGAAAATGCATCTGGAATGCCCGCACCAATTGTTGAAAACCGCCTTCCGTAGACGCTCCCGAAACATCGTACCCATAGGATTTGAACAGCCCCAGCAATTCGCTTCGGGCTGGAACCCCCGATGTGTTGTATTGGTGCAGATACTCGTCCCGAGTGGCTTCATCGAACCAGGCGCCGACACCTTTCAAGTAAAGCTCCCGCCAGGGAAACATCGGAGTGGCCCAGAACCTGCGTCGGCGTGATATCCGGGTAGCGCATGAGGATATTCAGCGCCAGTTGTTCAATCGCAGCAATCTGCTCGGGGTGATACGGCGGAAAGGTGAATTCGCCCTTGTTGTCGGTCGCCAGGTTGACGATTTCAATGCCGATGGACGTATCGTTCAGATTGCTGCGGCTACCCCACTGACTGACACCCGCGTGCCACGCGCGATAGGTTTCATCCACCAGGCTGAAAACTTCCTGCCCGGTATGGCCGGCCTTCAGGTAACTGGGGTCCGTGATATCTGGAACCAGATAATGCGCGCTGACATTGGGGCCAGTCAGGGCACTGACAGAACTTGAAAAGTCAGCGGCCGTGTAGTGAAGAATCAGAAAGCGTATTCGACTGTTGAAACTTCTGGTTGAGCGATACCGGTTGTAGTTGATGGGTTTCATGGTTGCACTCGCAATAAGTAGGTTTGAAGTCGGACGAAGATAAAAAGTCGTTCGCCGACGTGCTGTTCAACTTAAAGACTCGAGTGCTTTTGGTGTTTACCTATGCTTGTAGGTACTTTCTGAAAGAAATGTAGGCATGCGAAGTTTTACCTGGATGCTCCGGGGGGCACTGACTGGCAGCTGTTAATTATCAACAACCATCGCCCATAAAAAAGGCCGCTGCAAACGCAGCGGCCAAAGTAAGACGTTGGATCAGGAGCTACAAATCAACGTCAGTGAACACAGGGTGACGAACCGAATCCTCGATTCATCTGAAATCTTTCAGTCACGGCGCAGGCCGGTACAGGGTGCCTGCGGTGGTTTACTGTGACAGTGAGGTAAGAGTAAGCCCTCGGCGCTGTAGGAAAAATACCAATTCCCGACATGCACTGTTGCAGCCCCGGCAACAGTCGGGATTCGGGTGCTCGTCGTCTGTGCCAGTCATCCTTTAGAGGTACACCACGAATACCTCCTTGGTGCGCTTATCGACCCCGGTGCCCGGCAGTAGGGTGAGGCCTTCTGTCACTCACCGGGGAAGACGCATGACAAAAACAACAATGCGCGCCATCTTCACACCGCAGGCGCTGGCGGTTGCAGTCGCATTAGGCTGTTGCGCCCAGGCGCAGGCCCTTTCATTCAACATCGGGGAGATCGAGGGGACGTTCGACTCCTCGTTGTCGGTCGGCGCGAGCTGGGGCATGCGTGATGCGGATAAATCCCTGGTGGGCATCGTCAACGGCGGCTCCGGCCAGTCTTCGACCGGTGACGACGGGCGATTGAATTTCAAGAAGGGTGAAACCTTCTCGAAGATCTTCAAGGGTATTCACGACCTCGAACTGAAGTACGGCGACACCGGTGCGTTTGTGCGTGGCAAGTACTGGTACGACTTTGAACTCAAGGATGAAAGCCGCCCCTTCAAGGACATCAGCGATCACAATCGCAAAGAAGGCGCCAAGTCTTCAGGCGGACAAATCCTCGACGCTTTCGTCTATCACAACTACTCCCTCGCCGATTTGCCGGGCACGGTCCGCGCCGGCAAGCAGGTGGTCAGTTGGGGGGAGAGCACGTTCATCGGCAACTCGATCAACAGCATCAATCCGGTCGACGTGTCCGCGTTCCGTCGTCCTGGCGCCGAGATCAAGGAAGGCCTGATCCCGGTCAACATGTTGTTCGCCTCCCAGGGGCTGACGGAAAAGCTGACCGTGGAAGGCTTCTATCAACTGGAGTGGGACCAGACGGTCGTCGATAATTGCGGCACTTTCTTTGGTGTCGATGTGGTGGCGGACGGCTGCAACAAGGGCTACACCGTCGCCAGCCCGGCCATTGCACCCTTGCAGCCGATTGCGGCTGCCTTTGGCCAGGGCTTCGAGGTCAGCAAGGAGGGGGTGATCGTTCCCCGTGGTGGTGACCGCGATGCCCGGGATTCCGGGCAGTGGGGTACGGCGCTGCGCTGGCTGGGGGACGACACCGAGTACGGCCTGTACTTCATGAACTACCACAGCCGTTCACCGAATGTCGGGACCACCACCGCCGGCCCCGGTACGCTGGCAAGCATTCCGGGAATCGTTGCCACCGCCAACCGCATCGCCCCCGGCAGCGGTTCGGGCCTGGCCCAAAGTGTGATGCTCGGTCGCGGCCAGTATTACCTCGAATACCCGGAGGACATCCGCCTCTACGGCGCCAGCTTCGCCACCACGTTATCCACCGGCACCGCGTGGAGCGGGGAAATCAGCTACCGCCCCAACCTCCCGGTGCAGGTCAACACCAATGACCTGACCCTGGCCATGCTCAATCCGATTGCGGGCGGTGCGGCATCACCGATTGCCACGTCACCCGGGGCTGACAACAAAGGTTATCGCCGCAAGGAAGTGACGCAGATCCAGAGCACCCTGACGCACTTCATCGATCAGGTCGCGGGTGCAGATCGCCTGACCCTGGTAGGCGAGGCGGCGGTGGTTCGGGTCGGTGGTCTGGAAGCACGTACCAAACTGCGCTACGGCCGCGACTCGGTGTATGGCCAGTACGGATTCGGCGGCGATACCGACGGTTTCGTGACCTCGACTTCATGGGGTTATCGCGCTCGGGCCATCCTCGACTACAACAACCTCATCGCCGGGATCAACGTCAGGCCCAACCTCTCGTGGTCCCACGACGTCGCAGGCTATGGCCCTAACGGTCTGTTCAACGAAGGCGCCAAGGCCATCAGCCTCGGAGTCGATGCGGACTATCGCAACACCTATACCGCCAGCCTCAGTTACACCGACTTTTTCGGCGGCGACTACAACGTCCTCACCGACCGTGACTTCGTGGCGTTGAGCTTTGGTGTGAACTTCTGATCTGGCTGAAAAGGATGAATTCAATGCGCAAGATGATTCTGCAATTGGGCACCGTTCTGGCCCTGAGTCTGCTGGCCGCCAACGTGATGGCGGCGGTGTCGCCGCAAGAAGCCAACACGCTCGGCACCAGCCTTACACCGCTCGGTGCCGAGAAGGTCGGCAATGCCGATGGCTCGATTCCGGCCTGGACCGGCGGCATCCCGAAAAACGCTGGCGCGGTGGACAGCAAAGGTTTCCTGGCCGACCCGTTCGCCAACGAAAAGCCGTTGTTCGTGATCACCGCGGCGACTGTCGACAAGTACAAGGACAAACTCTCCGACGGCCAGATCGCAATGTTCAAGCGCTACCCAGAGACCTACAAGATTCCGGTCTACCCGAGCCATCGCACCGTGGCGTTACCGGCAGAAATCTATGAGTCGGCCAAGCGCAGTGCGCTGAACGTAACACCGATCAACGAGGGTAACGGTCTGGCCAACTTCACTGGCAATCGCTACTACGCATTCCCGATTCCGAAGAATGGCGTGGAAGTGATCTGGAACCATGTCACCCGTTACCACGGCGGCAATCTGCGCCGCACCATCACCCAGGCAACACCGCAGTCCAATGGCGACTTCACGGTGATCCGCTTCAAGGACGAAGTCGCCGTGCCGTCGTTGCTCAGCGATCTGAAACCGGGCAGCGACGATAACGTCCTCAACTACTTCAAGCAGGAAGTGACCGCGCCGGCGCGGCTGGCGGGCAATGTGTTGCTGGTCCACGAGACCCTCGACCAGGTCAAGGAACCGCGCAAGGCCTGGATCTACAACGCTGGCCAGCGCCGGGTACGGCGTGCGCCGCAGGTCGCTTATGACGGTGTCGGCACCTCATCCGACGGCCTGCGAACTACCGATAACTTCGACATGTTTTCCGGCGCGCCGGATCGCTACGATTGGAAACTGATCGGCAAGAAGGAGATGTACATTCCCTACAACAGCTACAAGCTCGACTCGCCCAACCTCAAGTACACCGATGTGATCAAGGCCGGGCACATCAATCAGGACCTGACCCGCTACGAGTTGCACCGTGTCTGGGAAGTCGTCGCCACCGTCAAGCCGAGCGAGCGTCACGTGTACGCCAAGCGCCACATGTACATCGACGAAGACAGCTGGCAAGTGGCGCTGGCCGACCACTACGACGGGCGTGGCCAACTCTGGCGCGTCGCCGAAGGGCATGCCCAGTTCTACTACGATCACCAGGTGCCGGCCTACACCGTCGAAGCGCTCTATGACCTGATCGCCGGTCGCTATATCGCCCTGGGAATGAAGAACGAAGAGAAGCGCAGCTTCGAATTCAACATCGATGCAAAAGCGGGGGACTACACGCCAGCAGCCTTGCGGAGCACGGGGGTCAGGTAGGTTTCCTACAGGGTCTTACACAAAAGGGTGACTTTGCGGTCACCTTTTTTATAGCGGTCGATCAGTGTGTTGAATACTTCTTCAACAAGCGCTCGGGAGGGGGCTAGGGTGGCGCCAGAATTATAAAAAAGGCGCACCACAATGACTGCAATGACGCACTGTCTGGACCGCCCTGGCTTCCTGCCCCGACTGTCGTCCCATCATCTGTCCCGCGAGCGACTGATCGAGCCCATGCTGGTTTCGACCGCTCGGGTGAAGTTGCTTTGCGCACCGGCCGGTAGTGGCAAGAGCGCGTTGCTTACCGAATGCCTGCTGCGGGCGCCGGAGCACGCTCGGATCTGTTGGCTGCCGCTGGCGGGGGCGTCGTTGAGTGCAGCCGATTTACTATTGCGCCTGACGCAAGCGCTGGGTCTGCCCTCGACGGATGAGCCCGGGCTGTTGGCGCAACTGGCCCGATTACAGGCGCCGACCTGGCTGTTTATCGATGATTACTGTCGAGCACCCAATCCGGAACTCGACCGGATGCTCGATCGCCTGTTGGCCGTCGACAGCCCGGCGCTGACCTGGTGGCTGAGCTCCCGTCGACGACCACCCTGCAACTGGCCGCGGCTGCTGCTCGATGATGAGTTGTACGAGTGCGAAGGCCGGACGCTGGCGTTTACCGAGGCCGAGGTCGGGCAGTTGCTCGGTCATGTCGAGCCGGCCCTGGCGGCACAAACCGCCAAAAGGGTGGCTCAGCGCAGTGGTGGCTGGTGCGCTGGCGTGCGGATCGCATTGCTCAATGGTTGTCCGTGGTCGGGTGAGCAGGGGCGTTCGGCGACATTGCTCGATTATCTGCAACACGAGTTGTTCAACACCTTGCCATCGGAGTTGGTTGAGGTCTGGAAGGTATTGGTTCATCTGCCACGCTTCAACGCCAGCTTGTGCGAGCATCTTTTCGGCACGGGTGAGGGCGCGCAGTGGTTGCACGCGTTGCAGGACATGGGCTGCTTCATTGAACCCTGGGAAGACTCCGTCGAGTGGTTGCGGGTCTTCGAGCCACTGGCCCGGGAGATGCGTGAAGAACCGACCCCGGCCGGGCGATCCTGGCATCGCCGCGCGTGCCAATGGTTCAGCGCCGAAGAAGACTGGCAGGGCGCCTTCGAGCAGGCGTTGCTGGCGCAAGAGCACGAGGTCGCGGTCAGCCTGTTGCAACACTTCAGTTTTGAGCATCTGTTCAAGCGTCAGAACGTCAGCTGGTTACTCAAACTGCACGAGCAGCTGGGTGAACAGTTGACCCTGGGCACGCCGCAACGGGTGGGGTTGATCACCGCGGCGTTGCTGTTTGCCGGGCGTTTCGAGCAGGCGGCTGCCTGCATTGGGCAACTGTCCCGATTTGCCCCGCAACCGACGGCATCCTTGCAACGCCAACTGCTGGCGCGTTGGCAGGCGCAACAGGGTTGGTTGCTGCATTTGCAGGGACGCCTGCCGGCGGCACGGGCGCATTTTATCGAGGCGCTGGACGAACTGGCGGCCGAGGCGTGGCCCGCACGGTTGTTGTGTCTGTCCGGGCTGACCCAGCAGGCGCTGCTCAACGCCGACCTCGATGCCGCCCAGGCCTTCAATCGTGATGCCCTGTGCCTGGCGCGGGCGCAAGGCTCGTTGCTGTTTGAAGGCTTGCTCGAACTCGATCATGCGCAGTTGCTGGAGCAGCGTGGCGCTCCGCGGCGAGCAGGGCAGTTGCTGGCCGACATCCATGAAATGCTCGGACGGCAGGCTGATCGACCGACGCCGCTGCTGGGACGAATCGCCCTGCGGCGTGGGCGCTTGGCCTTGTGCCAGGGCCAGGATGAATTGGCCGGTGAATGTTTCCAGGCGGGCCTCGATGACTGCCTCCACAGTCAGGACAAGCATGTCCTGTACGGGTTTCTCGGGCAGGCGCAACTGGCGGCCAACCAACGTGATTACGCCCATGCATTTGATCGTCTGCGCGAGGCCGAACGGTTGATGCAGCAACGGCAGATCCCCGACACGGTGTATCGCGGGGTACTGCTGCAAATCAGCAGTCATTTCTGGCTGCAACAAGGGCGCCCGGAGCTGGCCCGGGAAGCGCTGACCCGGGTCTTGCGTCATTATCGTGGGGCCAACGCGCGCCAGGCACCGCCGGCCACGCTGCAACTGATTGCGCGTATCGAATACCAGTTGGTGTTGGCCGAGGCTCAACTGCAACTGGTGCAACGTCCACTGGATCGACTCAAGGCGTTACTCGAACACGCGCAACAACACGCCATGCTGGCGCTGGAAACGGAGCTGCAATTGGCAATCTGCGAAGTGGCGGACCTGACGGGTGAGCCGGACACGGCTCACGCAGCACTGGAGGCCGGGCTGGCGTTGGTCAAGCGTTGTCAGGGACAACAGGCATTGCGTGATTTGAACTTGCGCCAGCCGAACCTGATCTGTCGTTTACAAGGCGAGGAGACGGTGACCGCGCTGGCCCTGGATGCCAGCCTGCTAAGTTGTCGGGAGCTGGAAGTGCTCGGCCTGATTGCCCAGGGTAATTCCAATCAGCAAATTGCCGAGCAGCTGTTCATTTCGCTGCATACGGTGAAAACCCATGCCCGGCGCATTCACAGCAAGTTGGGTGTGGAACGGCGTACACAGGCAGTTGCCATGGCAAAGAAGTTGGGATTGATAATGCAGGCCTGGTAGTTGTTGGTTTTTAGTCGGGAAATGAATTCAAACATATGGTCGCGTGCATAAATAACTGTGTTGATTAGTATGGTCGTCGGCGCTGACAAACAAGCAAGTGTTTGCGATGTCAGTATGTTGAACGACAGTTCGAGCAGGATGCTCGGTTCTTTAACGTGACAGGAAGTCTGTATGAGTGACAGTTTTTTTTCTACCAGTAAAATTGTTCTATTGAAGCGTATTCGTGCGGATTTCGCCGTCGAGGTGCTGTTGGTTGAACGCCTGGGGAAACTCGGGATCAACCCGTTCACGACCTATCTGAATACGTTGGGTGAGAGTATTGACGCCGACGTCATTGAGTCCAGGACGTTATTCGATGAGACGCTGGAGTGGGTTGAGAAAGAGTCGCTGCCTACTTATGTCCAGGTTATCAATGGAATCTTCAAACGGCGTTATTCTTTCGAGCCGGAGTATCAGGTTAAAGGGCTGGATTTGCTAGAGTTTGAAGAAATAGTAATGGATACCGTCCGTTGGTTGACCGATGCGCCCTCAATCAACCTCTCAAAACGCTCGGTCAAGGTTTCTGGTATCGAGCAGGTCCACGCAGCGTTAAAGTATCAGATCCCGGAAATCAATATTGATAATGTGTACTTGACCAGCTTTGTGACTGAGTCGGACGGGCGAAAGATACTTCAATCCAGAAGTCTGGCCGAAGATATCTTTGCTCATTTTCAACATGATGAAATTCCTTACTATCACGGCGAAGGACTGGGTGTTTATTCGATCGCCTACAGTTCCCGGGAATCTGATTTGCATCCGCAACTGACGATCAAGGACGTCAGTGACCTTGTAATCGAAATTGCTCCGGATTTCCTGATCTGATACTCAGGGACTTTCGTAGCCCATTCTCCAACTGACGGCCCGCGTCGCAGCCAGTAACCGCTGCGCCGCCGGGCCGTTTTCATCGGCATGAAACAACGAGGTCGGCCCGACCACGGTCAGTACTGCCGTGATCCTGCCCATGGCGTTGAACACTGGTGCCGACAAGGCATCCACTCCGGGCATCAAGAGTCCATGCACATGATGCAGGCCCCGATGGCGGATCTGTTCGCACATCGTTGCGTAGGCCTGATCATCCGCCAAGGCGTGGGCGGTAACGTTTTGCAGTTCCTGTTCACGCAGATCCACGGTTTCACGCGCAGGCAGGTAGGCGCCAAACACCAGTCCCGTCGAGGAACTGAGCAAGGGCAACACCGAGCCCAGTTGTGTCACCACCGTCACCGCACGCACCGCCGGTTCGATATGCACCACGGTCGCGCCCTGATTGCCCCACACCGCCAGGAAACAGGTTTCGTTCAAGTCATCGCGCAGTTCAGCCAGGGGCAGGGCGGCGACTTTCAGCACGTCCATACTGTTGAGTGCCGCCAACCCTACGCGCAGGGCTTCGCGGCCCAGGCCGTAATGGTTGGTGGCGGCGTTCTGTTCGGCGAATCCGCTGGCGATCAGGGCCTGCAAATAGCGGTGAACCTTGCTCGCCGGCATCTGCACATGTTCGGCCAGGCGCGACAGCGAAGTCGAAGGCGACAACTCGGCCAGGGCCTTGAGGATGTCGGTGCCAACCTCGGCCGAGCGGACTTTCTGTTTGCCGTTGCTGTCGCTGGTCTTTTCCATGGTGGTGCTGTGATCCCGGGACGAATGGGCGTCTTTATAGCTTGACGGTCAATACCAATCAAATTACGTTATGCGTAATCAAATTACGATAAAAACAACCCAGGCGTGCCTCGACCTCTGCAACAGAGCGAGCGGCCACTGCCGACTCCCTGTTCAGGAGGCTCCATGAACCCCGATTCAACGACGCCAGCGCTGGCCTACCAGTCAGGCTTCGGCAACGAATTCAGCAGCGAAGCGTTGCCCGGCGCACTGCCTGTCGGCCAGAACTCCCCGCAAAAAGCCCCGTACGGCCTTTACACCGAACTGTTCTCCGGCACGGCGTTCACCATGGCGCGCAGCGAAGCGCGACGGACCTGGATGTACCGCATTCAGCCGTCGGCCAATCATCCGGCATTCGTCAAACTGGACCGGCAACTGGCCGGCGGCCCGCTGGGTGAGGTGACCCCCAACCGCCTGCGCTGGAACCCGCTGGACATTCCCGCCGAGCCGACCGATTTCATCGACGGCCTGGTGAGCATGGCCGCCAACTCGGGCGCAGAAAAACCGGCCGGGATCAGCATCTACAACTACCGCGCCAACCGTTCCATGGAGCGCGCGTTCTTCAATGCTGACGGCGAGATGTTGCTGGTGCCTGAACTGGGGCGCCTGCGCATCGCCACCGAACTGGGCGTGCTTGAACTGGAGCCGCTGGAAATTGCCGTACTGCCTCGCGGCCTTAAATTCCGCATCGAACTGCTCGACCCGCAAGCCCGCGGTTACGTCGCCGAAAACCATGGCGCACCGCTGCGTCTGCCGGACCTGGGACCGATTGGCAGCAATGGCCTGGCCAATCCGAGGGACTTTTTGACCCCGGTGGCGGCCTACGAAAACCTGCAACAACCCACCACGCTGGTGCAGAAATTCCTCGGCCAGTTGTGGGCCTGCGAGCTCAATCATTCGCCGCTCAACGTGGTCGCCTGGCACGGTAACAACGTGCCGTACAAATATGACCTGCGCCGATTCAACACTATCGGCACCGTCAGTTTCGATCACCCCGATCCGTCGATCTTCACCGTGCTGACGTCGCCGACCAGCGTTCACGGCCTGGCCAACCTCGACTTCGTGATCTTCCCGCCGCGCTGGATGGTGGCCGAGAAAACCTTCCGTCCGCCGTGGTTCCATCGCAACCTGATGAACGAATTCATGGGGTTGATCCAGGGCGAATACGACGCCAAGGCCGAAGGCTTTGTGCCCGGCGGTGCTTCGTTGCACAGCTGCATGAGCGCCCACGGTCCCGACGGAGAGACTTGCACCAAAGCGATCAACGCTGAGCTAAAGCCGGCGAAAATCGACAACACCATGGCGTTCATGTTCGAGACCAGCCAGGTGTTGCGCCCAAGCAGTTTCGCCCTTGATTGCCCGCAACTGCAAAACACCTACGACGCCTGCTGGGCTACGCTGCCCGCCACTTTCGACCCGACCCGGAGATAACCCATGACGCAGACTTCCATCACTCGCAGCTGGGTTGCATCCGCCAACGGCCACGCGGACTTTCCCCTGCAAAACCTGCCGCTGGGCGTGTTCAGCCTCAACGGCTCGGCACCGCGCAGTGGCGTGGCGATTGGCGAGCATATCTTTGATCTGCAAGCGGCCCTGGAGGCCGGATTGTTCGATGGCGCCGCGAAGGCTGCCGTCGAGGCCACCTGTGGCGGCCAGTTGAATGCGTTCTTCGAACTGGGCCGCGAGGCTCGCGTCGCGTTGCGCGAGCGTTTGCTGGAACTGTTCGCCGAGGGCAGCACCCTGCACGGCAAGATCGAAGCCCAGGGCGCAAAACTGCTGCCACTGGCGGCGGATTGCGAGATGCACCTGCCGGCGAAAATCAACGATTACACCGACTTCTATGTCGGTATCGAACACGCGCAGAACGTCGGCAAACTGTTCCGCCCGGACAACCCGTTGCTGCCGAACTACAAGTACGTGCCAATCGGCTACCACGGTCGTGCGTCGACCATTCGCCCGTCCGGTACCGATGTGCGCCGCCCGAAAGGCCAGACGCTGCCGGCCGGTCAGAGCGAACCGACGTTCGGCCCTTGCGCGCGCCTGGACTACGAACTGGAACTGGGCATCTGGATCGGCCAGGGCAACGACATGGGCGACTCGATTGCCATTGGCGACGCTGCCGATCACATCGCCGGTTTCTGCCTGCTCAACGACTGGTCGGCACGGGACATCCAGGCCTGGGAGTACCAGCCGCTGGGGCCGTTCCTGTCGAAAAGCTTCATCACCAGCATCTCGCCGTGGGTGGTCACCGCCGAAGCGCTGGAGCCGTTCCGTCGTGCCCAGCCTGCACGTCCCCAAGGCGATCCGCAGCCGCTGCCGTACCTGCTCGACAAGCGCGACCAGGCCGCTGGCGCGTTCGACATCGAACTGGAAGTATTGCTGCTCACCGAGGCCATGCGTGAACAGAACCTGCCAGCTCATCGCCTGACCCTGAGCAACACCGGGCACATGTACTGGACCGTGGCACAAATGGTCGCGCACCACAGCGTCAATGGTTGCCAATTGCAGGCTGGTGACTTGTTCGGCTCGGGCACGTTGTCGGGGCCGCAGAGCGGTCAGTTCGGCAGCCTGCTGGAAATCACCGAAGGCGGTAAAAAGCCGATCGAACTGGCCTCGGGCGAGGTGCGTAAATTCCTTGAGGACGGTGACGAAATCATCCTGCGCGGCCGTTGCCGCCGCGACGGTTTTGCTTCCATCGGTTTCGGCGAATGCCGCGGCAAAGTGCTGCCGGCGCGCTAACAGGAGCGGGGCATGGAACTCTATACCTACTACCGTTCGACATCTTCGTACCGGGTGCGTATCGCGTTGGCGCTCAAGGGCCTGGATTATCAATCCTTGCCAGTCAACCTGATCGCACCGCAGGGTGGAGAGCATCGTCAGCCGCCTTATCTGGGCATCAACCCGCAGGGCCGCGTGCCGGCCTTGCGCACCGATGAAGGCGAGTTGCTGATCCAGTCTCCCGCGATCATCGAGTACCTGGAGGAACGTTATCCACAGGTCCCGCTGCTGTCCAAAGACCTGGCTGCCCGTGCTCACGAGCGCGGCGTGGCGGCAGTGATCGGCTGCGATGTACACCCGCTGCACAATGTCAGCGTGCTCAATCGGCTGCGCCAGTCGGGCCACGACGAACCGCAGGTGGTGGAGTGGATCGGTCACTGGATCGGCCAGGGGCTGGCCACGGTGGAGCAGTTGATCGGTGATGACGGTTACTGCTTCGGCCCCGAACCTGGGCTGGCGGATGTCTACCTGATCCCGCAGCTGTACGCGGCCGAGCGTTTCAATGTTTCTCTTGAGGCTTATCCACGCATCCGGCGAGTGGCGGCATTGGCGGCGACGCACCCGGCGTTCATCAAGGCGCATCCGGCGAACCAGTCAGACACTCCTTAAAGCCCCTGTACCAGCCCCATGTGGGAGCGGGCTTGCTCGCGAAGGCGTCGTGTCAGCCAACTATGATGTCGACTGACTGTCCGCTTTCGCGAGCAAGCCCGCTCCCACAAGGTTTTGTGATCAGTGAACAATGGAGTTGGGCGGCAAATGCCCCAGCCGCTCCGTCAGGCGAATCCGCTGGATCGGATCGTCGCTGAGCAGCAGCGCATGCTCCAGGTCAAAACGCTCGGCGTTCGGACAGTCCAGCCGTTGGTACAGGCTGGCCCGGGCCAGATAGTCGGCGGCGCTGGCGTTGCCCAGTTCCAGAACGCGTTCGGCGTCGATCAAGGCATTGATGACGTCGTCGTGGGACAGGTACAACTGGCGCAGGTTGCGCGACAGCCGTTGCAGCATCTGCACTGGCTCGGCGGTTTCCAGGTGCTCGGCGCTGAGCTTGATGTTCGGGCCGTACTGGCGGAGCAACAACTCCCGACAATCGTTGGGATAAAGGCGACGGCCGCCGCAGGGGTCGAGCAAATGATCGGCGCCCGGCACCCGCAGCAGGAAATGCCCGGGGAAGTTGACCCCGACCATGGGAATTTCCAGGCCCTTGGCCAACTCCAGCGCAATCAGCCCCAGCGTCAAGGGTTGCCCACGTCGGCGTTCCAGTACTTTGTCCATCAGTGCCACTTGCGGGCGCAATGGCGTGAAGTCGTCCTGGGCGAAGCCAAGGTCATTCATGCGCCGCAGCAGCGGTTGGGCCAGTTCACTGACCGGCAGCATCGGCAAGCCACCGCTGACCCGTTGTTGCAACGCCTGGAAATCGGCCAGCAGCGCTTGCGGTTCCACCTCGCTGTCGTGCTCGGCCGCAATCCACAGTGCCGCCTCGAACAGCGCGGGCGGTGAACGTTGCAGACAGGCGAAGAACGATTGGCGCGGGGTCATCAAAATCTCCGGGCAATGCCTCGTTTTAGCCCCCTCTCCGGCATTCGTCCAGTACCGTACAAGAGCGACCACGGGTTATTTCCGAAAGCCTGCATCGGGGCCGTGCTTATTCCGGTGCGCTTCTGCAATTTTTGGGCGCAAGCCTATACTGGCGACTACAAGAAGTGATTCGGGAGCCCTACGATGTTCGCTCTCATGCAAAGCACTCGCCTTGAATCGCTGCATCTGAGCGTTGACTCGGTCACCGGGTTGAAGGCGGTCATTGCCATTCATAACAGCCGGCTGGGGCCTGCCCTGGGTGGTTGTCGTTACCTTGCCTATCCCAGCGACGAGTCTGCGGTCGAGGATGCGGTGCGCCTTGCCCAAGGCATGAGTTACAAGGCGGCACTGGCTGGCCTGGCCCAGGGCGGCGGCGTGGCGGTGATCATTCGCCCCGTTCATGTGGCCAACCGCGCGGCGCTGTTCGAAGCCTTCGGGCGCTGTATCAATCAGCTCGACGGGCGCTACATCACGGCCATCGACAGTGGCACCTCAGTGGCGGACATGGATTGCATCGCCCAGCAGACCCAGCATGTCACCAGCACCACCGCGGCGGGCGACCCTGCGCCACACGCGGCGATGGGCGTATTCACCGGCATTCGCGCCACGGCGATGGCGCGACTGGGCAGCGATAACCTCGAAGGCCTGCGCGTTGCCATTCAAGGCCTGGGCAACGTTGGTTATGCCCTGGCAGAACAGTTGCACGCTGCCGGGGCCGAACTGCTGGTCAGCGATATCGATCACGGCAAGGTGCAACTGGCAATGGAGCAACTCGGGGCTCACCCCATCGCCAACGACGCACTGCTCAGCACGCCTTGCGATATTCTTGCGCCGTGCGGTTTGGGCGGGGTGCTCAACAGCCACAGCGTGACGCAACTGCGCTGCTCGGCAGTGGCCGGTTCGGCGAACAATCAGCTGACCCATCTGGATGTTGCCGACCAACTGGAACGTCGCGGCATCCTGTACGCACCGGATTACGTGATAAACGCCGGCGGACTGATTTACGTGTCGCTCAAGCACCGCGGCGAGGAACTGTCGACCATCACCGCGCACCTGTCGAAAATCAGCTCGCGCCTGACTGAAGTGTTCGCCCACGCCCAGGCGGAAAAACGCTCCCCCGCGCGGGTGGCCGACGAGTTGGCGGAGAAGGTGTTGTACCGGTGAAACTGGCATGAGTTTTCCACAGGCATGAAAAAGGCCCTGGGTCATTCGACTCAGGGCCTGTTCAATTCGGGCTTTGCCTATTTGGCGGCTTTTGGGGCCTTGGCAGGCTTGGCCGGGGTGACCGGCTCAGCGGCCTCAACGACCTCGGTTGCCGCAACAGGTTGTGCGACTTCAACCGGTGCGCTGAGCAGTTCGGACAGGGCGTCCGGCTGGCTCTTGAACGCCTTGGCGAACACGTCGCGATTTTTCGCCATGTAGATCCCGGCTTCTTCCACTTGCTGCTCGGTCAGGGACGGAACGGCTTTTTGCAACACTTCAGCCAGCAATTCGGCCAGTTCGAGCATTTTGTCATGACGGTCAGCTTCGGCTTTATCCATGAACAAGCGCTCCAGATCTCGGCTGCTGCGGTATACCACTTCGACGGCCATTCACCACCTCACATGCCTTCACATTGGTTGTCGATTTCGACTACTGTATCTATATACAGCTAAAGGATAAGCGAATCCCTGCCTTTTGGGTAGTGGCTTTTTAATGTAGACCGAATTCGGGATTTGTCAGGCGGGGCGCTGCACAGGTGCGACCAAACGCCACGGCGCACAATCCCGAGCGGCTCGCCATCATGGGCTGGCCTTTTTTCTGCATGCAGAAAAACCGTCACGTCCAACCCGCATCATCCGGTCGAGCCGACCTAAGGAAGCATCATCGTGAAAATCAACTGGGCCGAAAAACTGCGGCAGAACGTGCATGAACTGGCCGAGTCCCTGGGCAATCTGTTTGTCGAAACCTTTCACTACCTGGCGCTGTTCGCCATTGGTGCGGTGACCGCATGGGCGGCGGTGATGGAATTTCTCGGGATGATCGAAGAAGGGCACATCAAGATCGATGACATCTTGCTGCTGTTCATCTACCTGGAACTGGGGGCGATGGTCGGGATTTACTTCAAGACCAACCACATGCCCGTGCGCTTCCTGATCTACGTGGCGATCACCGCGCTGACGCGGCTGCTGATTTCCAACGTTTCGCACCACAACCCGCCGGACCTGGGGATCATCTACCTGTGCGGCGGGATTCTGCTGTTGGCGTTTGCGATTCTGGTGGTGCGTTACGCTTCGTCGCAATTTCCTTCGGTGAAGATTGAGAACCCGCACCGCAAAACAGGTAAGGGCTCCAGTGAACATCCGGAAGTAGAAAAGGGCGAGCTTTAAAGTCCCATGGTGGGTCGGTGGCGGTCACTGGCTGGTGGGGGCAGGTTGCGCGTGCCGCCGTCGGTCATTGATTCGAGGATGGCCACGGCGCAGTGGCCCTGCTCGATGGCAATGCCGAACTGAATGCTTTGCACCAATCGTTTGAGGCGCTCGGGGTCATTGCGTTGTTCGGCGCTGATCATGCGTTTGGCCACCACGCGGCCACTGTTGGACAGGGTCAGCATGATGCGGCCGTCCAGGCCCTGAATGCTCAGGTTGATCTGGTAATCCGCTGCAAAGGCATCGGTAATGAGCTGGAAAGGGTTGTCCATGATGCGTCACCGCCTGATTGAACGTGCAGTTGTTGACCGGCCATGATCGGGTTGGTTCGCAACGCCAGACCACCGGCCATCTCGCCATCATTGTTCCAGCATGGAAGTAGCAAGGCCCATGCCGGAAAATTGTCGGACAAAAAACACGTTCTGTAGGAGCGAGCCTGCTCGCGATGGTCGTGAACGATAACGCGTCAAACCAGATGGTTTGCGGCGCCTGAGGGTTTTTCGCGAGCAAGCTCGCTCCTACGGGGGGCCGCGTTTTCTGCACGTTTCAGGGCAATTAACCTCGACGTGCCTCCAAAACGGTCAACATTCCACCCAGTTCACCGCCAGTCCGCCCCGCGACGTCTCTTTGTACTTGTCGTGCATGTCGGCCCCGGTGTCGCGCATGGTGCGGATCACCCGGTCCAGGGAAATGAAGTGTTTGCCGTCGCCGCGCAGGGCCATTTGCGTGGCATTGATGGCCTTGACCGCGGCGATCGCGTTGCGCTCGATACACGGCACTTGCACCAGTCCGCCCACCGGGTCGCAGGTGAGGCCGAGGTTGTGTTCCAGGCCGATTTCGGCGGCGTTTTCCAGCTGCTCCGGGGTGGCGCCAAGCACCTCTGCCAGGCCAGCGGCGGCCATGGCGCAAGCGGAGCCGACTTCACCCTGGCAGCCGACTTCGGCCCCGGAGATCGAAGCGTTTTTCTTGCACAGGATGCCGACGGCAGCTGCACCCAGGAAAAATGCGACCACGTCATCGTCAGACGCATCGGCATTGAATTTCATGTAGTAGTGCAGCACCGCCGGAATGATCCCCGCCGCGCCGTTGGTCGGCGCCGTGACCATGCGCCCGCCGGCCGCGTTTTCTTCGTTCACGGCAAGGGCGTACAGGTTGACCCATTCCATCGCTGACAAGGTGGACGTAATGACATTCGGCTTGCCGATTTCCTGCAGGCTGCGATGCAGTTTCGCCGCTCGACGCGGAACACTCAGGCCGCCGGGCAAGATGCCTTCGTGGCGCAACCCCTGCTCGACGCATTCGCGCATCACCGACCAGATATGCAACAGGCCCTGGCGGATTTCCGCGTCACTGCGCCATGCCCGTTCATTGGCCATCATCAGTTCGCCCACCCGCAGCCCGTGCTCGTTGCAGAGTTTGAGCAGTTCGGCGGCGCTGGAGAAATCGTAAGGCAGCACCACGTCGCCGGCCGGCGCGATCCCGGATTCGGCTTCGGCGGCTTCGATGATAAAACCGCCGCCCACCGAGTAGTAGGTCTGCTCGAACAGTTCGCCGGTTTCACCGAAGGCTGTCAGGGACATGGCGTTGGGGTGGTAGGGCAGGCTTTCGTCCAGCAGCAGGAGATCGCGTTGCCAGTCGAAGGCAATTTGCGCAACGCCTGCAAGGCACAGTTTGCCGGTTTCGCGCAGGGTGTGAATGCGGCTGTCGATGGTGGTTGGATCGATGCGGTCGGGCCATTCGCCCATCAGGCCCATGACGCAGGCGCGATCCGTCGCGTGGCCGACGCCGGTCGCTGAAAGAGAACCATAGAGACGGATTTCCACGCGTCGCACGTCGGCCAGAAAACCGTGATCGACCAGCGCTTGGGCAAAGGTTGCGGCAGCGCGCATCGGACCGACGGTATGGGAACTGGACGGGCCGATACCCACTTTGAAGAGATCGAAAACACTGATAGCCATGCTAAAGCCTGCACACGCAATGGAAGGGAAATCGCTGCCATTTCTGTAGGACAAGCGCAATTTGGGCGATACTGCCTGTCACGAGCCTGCGTGACCAACGAAAATTCCTAAGACATCCTTTAGCAGGACTAAACGATGAGCCGTCAATTACACGCCCAGACGTATGTCTGGCTGAACGTGTTTGCCTGTGCCGCGCGGCACCTGTCGTTCACCCGCTGCGCCGAAGAGCTGCACATCACACCGGGGGCGGTCAGCCAGCAGATCCGCCAGCTGGAAGAACGCCTGGGCTTTCGCCTGTTTCACCGCCGCCCCCGCGGAGTGGAGCTGAGCGCAGAGGGCCAGCGCCTGGCCATAACCGTCAACGAGGCCTTTGGCAGCATCGACGCGGAATTGCGGCGACTGGACGCGGGCATGATCAGCGGGATTCTGCGGGTGCGTTCGATTCCGTCGTTCCTGAGTAAATGGCTGACGCCGCGACTGCCGCGTTTGCAGCAGCGTTTTCCGGACATCCAGTTACGCCTGGTGGCCGAGGACAGCAGCGTGCCGTTGCATGAAGGTGACTTCGACCTGGCGATCGACCTGAACGACGGCAGTTATCCGGGCCTGTTATCCACAGCCTTGCTTGATGAACAGATTTTTCCGGTGTGCGCGCCGAGCTTGTTGCGTGGTCGTCCACCACTGCATGGTCCGGCGGACCTGATGCACTTTCCCTTGCTGCACGACATCACCGCCTGGCGCGGCAGCTACGAGTACGCGGAATGGGAGTTTTACCTCAATGCCATCGGCTTCGAGGGGGCGGATGTGCGACGCGGGCATACCTTCAATCGCAATCACCTGACCATCGAAGCGGCCATCGCCGGGATGGGCGTGGCGATTGCGCGCCGAACTTTGCTCAATGATGAGTTGGAACGTGGTGCCTTGATCGTGCCGTTCGGCCTGGCGGTGCCCAATCACAAGCGCTACATGCTGCTTTACGCACCGGGGGCGTTGAGCCATCCGGGTGTGCGTGCGGTGCACGATTGGTTGGTGGAGGAGGCGGGTGCTTTTCGCAGCCTGCACCCGTTGGGGGAGCGGCAAATGTGAGCAATTATTACGTAAGAGCAGGGCGACCCAACTCCCGACCTTAACAGCGCTTTTACCGGTTGTCCGGCTTTTTTTGCGATTGAAAATTTATCTTTTTTAGGGGGTTGAATTGTTCAGCGTACAGACCGATTGTGTAAGTAAGAGGTCACGGTGATGACGCCCAAGGGCTTAGCTGACCGGCCTCTCGCGAGCTAGCTGAAATAAGGGATGAACTATGCAAATCCAAGTCAATAGCGATAACCATATTCAAGGCAGTAAACGACTGGAGGAGTGGGTACGTACGACCATTGAGAGCACGCTCGAACGCTACGAAGAGGACCTGACACGAGTCGAGGTTCACCTGCGGGACGAGAACGGCGACAAGCCGGGTCCCCACGACATGCGCTGCCAGCTGGAGGCGCGGCCAAAAGGCCATCAACCGATTTCCGTCACCCATAAAGCCTCCACCATGGAGCAGGCGATCGACGGAGCGGCAACCAAACTTGAACATGCGCTGGAGCATATGTTCGGCAAATTACGCGGCAAACGAGCCAATGTGGTGCCCATCGAGAGTGCCGCCCATGCCGACCATCTGCTGGAAGAAGAGTTTCTTGAGAACGAACAGGCAGCGCTTAACGGCTGACACCTGATTCACTTTTTTACCTTCCCATGAAAACGGGCCTGCATTGCGGGCCCGTTTTGTTTTCGGTGGCTTTTGGATTCCATGGCTATGCCATTGGTGCAACCAACGGGCGTAATAAAGGGCTGCACCCGATCCTTTTGCATATGAGAATATTTATCATTAATATTGCGGCCTTTCCGGTCCCCTGACGCTGTCGTGGCCTCCCCGGTTTTCAGGTCGAAACATGAACGATGATCACTCTGCCCCCGAACCCCGCGATATCGAGCGCGATCCACAGCGCGGGGACCGTGCGCATTTTCTCCAGGTGTTTCTCTCCCAGCGTTCGCAAATGGAAGCACTGGTGAGCCGGCGTGTCGGTTGTCGGGCGACGGCGGCTGACCTGGTACAGGATTTGTTCCTGCGATTCTGGCGGCGGCCGTTGGTGCAAGTCGAGGAACTCAGCACCTACCTGCTGCGCTGCGCCGGCAACATCGCCATCGAT
Organism: Pseudomonas sp. GW823-FHT06E10; assembly: GCF_058794995.1. Lineage (NCBI taxonomy): Bacteria > Pseudomonadati > Pseudomonadota > Gammaproteobacteria > Pseudomonadales > Pseudomonadaceae > Pseudomonas > Pseudomonas sp. GW823-FHT06E10. Next base: position 45,766 of record NZ_JBXAHJ010000012.1, read on the forward strand.
CACTTGCGCAGTGAAGGCACGCGGGTCCGGGCCAGCGAAGGTTTGATGGTGGAATCACCAGACAGCCATGGCAGCGGACCGCAAGCAGCGCTGGAGGCGGACAACGATCTGCGCCATGTCGAAGCCGCATTGCGCGCCTTGCCGGAGCGTACGCGGCAGATCTTCTTGCTCAATCGCATTCACGGCCGCAAATACGCCGAGATCGCCAAGGCCATGGGCTTGTCCCAAAGTGCCGTGGAAAAACATATGATGCGCGCCCTCGAAGCCTGCAAGGCCAGCCTTCGGGAACCCGAACCGCGTACGCCAGGGACAGCACCGTGAACGACTTCAAACGCGTCACCCCGACGCTGGCGCAGGAGCAGGCCGCGCTGGCCTGGCTGAGCCTGTTGCATGACCAGCCCAACAGCGGTGACCAGGCGACGTTCAGCCAATGGTTGCAGGCCGACCCCGCCCATGCCGAGGCCTATGCCCGGGCGCAGGTCCTGTGGGAGTTGAGCGAAGGACCGGCGCGCACACTCGCCGATGAAGACGCTTTTGCCTTGCAGGGCTATCTCAACGCCATGGACAAGCCGCGGCGCAGCACGCTCGGGCGCTGGTCCGGTACGCTGGCGATGGCCGCGTGTCTGCTGTTGATGATCAGTGTCGGTACAGGCTGGCAGCCTATGCGTTGGATTGATGACCTGGGGGCGGATTACGTCTCGGCACCGGGGGAAATTCGCACCGTTACCCTGGCCGATCAGTCGCAGGTGACACTGGATGCCGACAGCGCCATCGCCGTGGATTTCAGTCGCGGTGAGCGGCATGTGCAACTGCGCCGCGGCGCCGGCTTTTTCAGCGTTACCCATACCGGCGAGCCGTTTGTGGTGGACGCCGAGAAAGGCCAGACGCGGGTCCTGGGCACGCAGTTCGAAGTCCGTTTGCAGCCCCACGGTGCACAGGTCACGGTGCTGTCGGGACGGGTTGGCGTGACGGCGCACCAGAAAGCCGATCAGCAAGTGCTCACCGCCGGCCAGCAAGTGGCCTATGGCGAAGGCTCGGCGCAAACACTCCACTCGGTGGACAGCGAAGCGCAGTTGGCATGGCGCCAGGGCTGGCTCAATTACTACAAGGCGACGTTGGCCGATGTGGTACAGGATTTGGCACGCTATTACCCCGGACGGATCGTGTTGCTCAATGATGAACTGGCGAGGCGCCGGGTCAGTGGCAGCTTTCCGAGCAGGAACCCGCAGGCGGTGTTGAGTTCGTTGCAGGGGGTGTTGGGGTTTGAGCAGCATCAGGTTTTGGGGCATCTGATTATTTTGCGTTGAGGCGACCGGCCTCATCGCGAGCAAGCTCGCTCCCACGGGGTTATGTGTTGCCCCAATATTGTGGCCGACTCAATACCTGTGGGAGCGAGCTTGCTCGCGAAGACGGCAGATCAGACACCCAACCACTCAAGTAAAAATATTTTAAAGTTTTTGCTGAGGTAAACCCGATTGCCATCCGTGTAGTGACTGAAACTGCGAGTCATTCGCATCCGTTGCGGTTCTACACAGGTCATGAGTCATGAAGTCCAGGGCAAAATCGGGTTCGGTCAAACAATGGTTGGGTGTGTCTGCGTTGAGCTTTTCGGCATTGGCCTTGTTGCCGCTGAGCGTAGCGTTGGCCGCAGAGGCAGGCAGCAGTCAGTCGCGTGGGCAATTCAATTTCGCGCTGGCCGCCAAACCGTTGCCCCAGGCCCTGAGCGATTTCAGCCGAGTGACCGGCATCAGCGTCGTCTACACCGATGAGGCGCCGTACGGTCTCAATGCGCCGGCCATCAATGGCCAGATGAGCGCCGAACAGGCTCTGCAACGTCTGCTCACTGGTTCGGGCTTGACGTTCCGTCGCACCGACGGCCACACCATTGCACTGGAACCACGGCCGACTGAAGGGGCGTTGAACCTGGGCGCGACCACTATCACCTCGGTGATGGATGACTCCATGAGCTATCAACCGCCACCCATCACTTCAGTGATGCGCTCCTCGGCCCCCGTACAGGAGATCCCGCAGACGATCAACGTCGTTCCGGCCCAGGTCATCCGCGACCAGGCGCCGCGCAATCTCGATGACGCGCTGGCCAATGTCAGCGGCATCACCCAGGCCAACACCCTGGGCAGCACCCAGGACTCGGTGATGGTCCGTGGCTTTGGCGACAACCGTAACGGCTCGATCATGCGCGACGGCATGCCGATCGTGCAGGGGCGTGGCCTCAACGCCAGCGTGGACCGGGTCGAAGTGCTCAAGGGCCCGGCCTCGTTGCTCTATGGCATCCAGGATCCGGGTGGCGTGGTCAATATGGTCAGCAAGAAGCCCGAGCTTGAGCGGTACAACACGCTGACCGCGCGCGGTTCGAGCTATGACGACGGCAAGAACGGCAGCGGTGGCAGCCTCGACAGCACCGGGGCCCTCGGCGATTCCGGACTGGCCTACCGCATGGTGCTGGACTACGAAGACGAAGATTACTGGCGTAACTTCGGTGTGCATCGCGAGAGCCTGATCGCGCCGTCGCTGGCCTGGTACGGCGAAAGCACCAAGCTGCTGTTCTCCTATGAGCACCGCGAATTCCTCACACCGTTCGACCGCGGCACGCTGATCGATCCACGGACCAACCATCCGCTGGACATCTCGCGCAACGAGCGTCTCGACGAACCGTTCAACAACATGGAAGGGCGCTCGGACCTCTATCACTTCGAGGCCGATCACGAACTCAACGACAACTGGAAAGCCCATTTCGGCTACAGCTATAACCGCGAAACCTACGATGCCAGTCAGGTGCGCGTGACCGCCATCGACACCAAAAAGGGCACCCTGACCCGCAACATGGACGGCACCCAGAATGCGATCAGCACCGACCGGTTCACCACCGCCAGCCTCGAAGGCAACGTGAATGTGCTCGGCATGCAGCATGACCTGCTGTTCGGTATCGACGATGAGTACCGCAAGATCTACCGCGAAGACCTGATCCGCCAGAAAAGCCTGACCACATTCAGTTACGTCAATCCGGTTTATGGACGGGAAGTGCCGGGCACCACCGTCAGTGCGCCCGACAGCGCACAGACCGATGAACTGCGCAGCGATTCGGTCTTCCTGCAAGACTCCATTCACCTCACCGACCAGTGGATTCTGGTGGCCGGCGCGCGCTTCCAGGCTTACGACCAGTACGCCGGCAAAGGCGTACCGTTCCACGCCAACACCGACAGCAACGGGCAGAAATGGGTGCCGCGCGCGGGCCTTGTGTACAAATACACCGATGCTTTGTCGTTCTACGGCAGCTACACCGAGTCGTTCAAACCCAACTCGACCATCGCACCATTGAGCGGCAGCAGTACCGTGCTTGACGGCGGTATCGCGCCGGAAGAAGCCAAGTCCTGGGAGCTGGGTGCCAAGCTTGATCTGCCGGGCCGCGTTACCGGCAACATCGCACTGTTCGACATCAAGAAGCGCAATGTGCTGGTGGCCAACGCCGAAGGTCCGACCACGATTTACAGTGCCGCCGGTGAAGTGCGTTCCCGTGGCCTGGAAGTGGACCTGAGCGGTCAGCTCACCGATCGCTGGAGCATGATCGGCAGCTACGCCTATACCGATGCCGAAGTCACCGAAGACCCGGATTACAAAGGCAATCAGTTGCAGAACGTGGCGAAGAACAGCGGCTCGTTGTCGGCCGTCTATGACTTCGGCAGCGTCATTGGCGGTGATCAACTGCGGGTCGGCGCCGGGGCGCGTTATGTGGGTGAGCGCGCGGGCAACGCGGTGAACGATTTCGACCTGCCGAGCTACACCGTGGCCGATGCGTTTGCCACCTACGACACCAGGGTCGAAGGGCAGAAGGTCAAGTTCCAGCTCAACGTGAAGAACCTGTTCGATCGCACCTACTACACCTCGGCGGCGAGTCGGTTCTTTGTGTCGATGGGGGATTCGCGGCAGGTGACGTTGTCGAGCACCTTGGAGTTCTGACGATAGACCGCGTCATCGTTCATCGCGAGCAAGCTCGCTCCCACAGGGGAATAGGGTAGCCACAAAACAGGTAAGCACCACCAAACCTTGTGGGAGCGGGCTTGCTCGCGAAGGCGGCAGTACAGGCGATAAAAAATCGGGTCTAGCGCAAAAGTGCCTGTCGATATTCGCCGGGCGTCCCGCCAAGTGACTGGCGAAACCGGTTGGTGAAATGGCTGGCGCTGGAAAAACCACAAGCCAGTGCAATCTCCCCCAGTGGCTGCGAGGTCGTGCGCAACAACTCCCGCGCCCGGTCAAGGCGCCGCGCCAGCACGTACTGGTGGGGTGGCAAGCCGAAGCTTTCGCGGAACATCCGCGCGAAGTGGTATTCGGACAACGCGCACAACGCCGCCAATTGACCGAGGCTGATGGCCTCGTCCAGATGGCTGTCGATGAACTCCACCAGATGCCGGCGCTGGTGCGCGGCCAGCCCGCCTTTAAGGCGCAAGCCCTGACGCACGTTGACCTGGCTGAGCAGGGCATGGCTGAGCAGTTCGTGCGCCAGGCTGCTGGTGAGCAGGCGCTCGCCCGGCTCGTCCCAGTTCAAGGCGACCAACTGCCGAAAGCGCAGCGCCTGCTGCGGATCATCGAGAAAGGTCTGCTCGCGCAGCTGCATTTCCCGTGGCTCGCGATCGAGCAGGGTGACGCAGCCAAGGGCAAATTGTTCGGGGCTGAAATACAGGTGTGCCAGGCGAATATCGCCATTGATCACCCAGCCTGACTGGTGATCGGCGGGGAGGATGCACAGTTTGTCCGGACCACCCTTGTTGCCGGGCTGGTCGCGGCGAAAGGTGCCGGTGCCGCCGGCGAGGTAACAGGACAACGTGTGGTGGCTGGGCGCTTCGTATTCCTGAGCGTCATGGTGATTGCTCCACAAGGCTGCAGACAAGCCGTCACCGAGCTCGGCGCTGTGCTCAAGGCGAGCATTCGGCGAGCGGTTGAGGGCTTGAAAGACTTGTAGGGTATCCAGTGCAGCCATGGTCGTTGCTCTCTAACACCTGCATCCAACGCCTTGCATCCTACTCCGTAGACGTGCGCCTGCCAGCCTGTCGCCGGACAAAAGCGCAAGTTTATGCAAGTGCGCCCAGGCGTGGCGCCGGACACTGGGCTCCTAGCGAGGAGCCCTAGTCATGAACCTTTCTTTGTACCTGCTGACCGTGCTGATCTGGGGTACCACCTGGATTGCCTTGAAATGGCAACTGGGCGTGGTGGCCATTCCCGTGTCGATCGTCTATCGCTTCGGCCTCGCCGCACTGGTGCTGTTCGTGATCCTGCTGCTCAGCCGACGCCTGCAAGTGATGAACCGTCGCGGGCACCTGATCTGCCTGGCTCAAGGCTTGTGCCTGTTCTGCGTCAACTTCATGTGCTTCCTCACGGCGAGCCAGTGGATCCCCAGCGGTCTGGTGGCCGTGGTGTTTTCCACCGCCACCCTGTGGAATGCCCTTAACGCGCGGGTGTTCTTCGGTCAGAGAATTGCCCGCAATGTGCTGATGGGCGGTGCGTTGGGCCTGCTTGGGCTGGGACTGCTGTTCTGGCCGGAGCTGGCCGGGCATACCGCCAGCCCGGAAACTTTGCTTGGCCTCGGTCTGGCCCTATGCGGCACCTTGTGTTTCTCGGCGGGCAACATGCTTTCGAGCCTGCAACAGAAGGCCGGTCTCAAACCGCTGACCACCAATGCCTGGGGCATGGCTTACGGGGCGGCGATGCTCACCGTGTGGTGCCTGGTCAAAGGCATTCCCTTCGAGATGGAGATGAGCACGCGTTACATCGGGTCACTGTTGTACCTGGTGATTCCGGGATCGGTGATCGGTTTCACCGCCTACCTGACCCTGGTCGGCCGCATGGGGCCAGAGCGGGCTGCGTACTGCACAGTGCTGTTTCCGGTGGTGGCACTCAACGTGTCAGCGTTCGCCGAGGGTTATCAGTGGACGATGCCGGCGCTGTTGGGGCTGGTATTGGTGATGTCGGGTAACGTACTGGTGTTTCGCAAGCCCAAACCACGCTTGGTACAAGGGAGTAGCAAGCTCGCTTGAGATGACGTTCATCGAGCGCTGAAGTCCTCAGCGCTCGACTTTGATCGCAATATAAATCAGCAGCGGTAGTATGAAGTCGACAATATGCCGGGTCCAGTCTTTGTAATTCCAGGCTTGTGATTGGTCCATGTTGAACCATTCCACGCCGATAACTTGAAAGCCGACATAGTAAAGCAAGAGCGCAATGAGTAATCCTATGATCGCGGGCTTTTTGGCCTCGTGAAACTCTTCAGCGCTGCTACTCATGTTTTTATAAAGATAACAGGTTCCGATCATGAAGAAGAGCGTGTAGATAACCTCGAGTGTAATGATGAGCCAGTAGATGCGGTGATGGAGTATCTGCGAGGTAATGGCCCTGTAGGTGTACTTCTCGTCGTCATCTGTGGTCTCCATGCTCAGGATGTTACTGATGTTTTCGTAGTTGGTTGCGTAGTCCGTAACGTTGCTGTACATCACCAGCAATCCAAAAATACTTATGAATAACATTAGTGTGGCTTTGCTGAAGCGTATGACTTGATTTGTCGTAAGTTGATTCAAGGTGGTGATCTCCTTTGTTGTTTCCGTTGTGTCTGGAAAAGTAAGGAGAGTCTAGCGGGTGGTTTTGTTATTTGTTTATTGACTGAATTGCAGGGTGTGTATTCAGACAGTTTTTTTACAGGTTTAGAGTGATATTGTTTTTATTTTTTGCATTTAAGGGCAGGCGCTTTTAACGCCTGCCCTTTTTTCAACCCTTCCAGACTTGCGGGTTGACCAGGTCCTGTGGGCGTTCCCCCAACAGCGCACTGCGCAGGTTGGCCAGGGCACGGTTGGCCATGGCATCGCGGGTCTCATGGGTGGCCGAGCCAATGTGCGGCAAGGTCACGGCATTTTTCAACTGGAACAGTGGGGACTCGGCCAGCGGTTCTTTTTCGTAAACGTCCAGCCCGGCACCACGAATGCGGTTGTTTTGCAGTGCTTCGATCAGTGCCGGCTCATCCACCACCGGGCCACGGGAAATGTTCACCAGAATGGCACTTGGCTTCATCAGCGCCAGTTCACGATGGCTGATCAAGTGTTTAGTTTTCTCGCTGAGCGGCACCACCAGGCACACGAAATCGGCCTCGGCCAGCAGTTGATCAAGGCTGCGGAACTGCGCGCCGAGCTCCTGCTCCAGTTCGGTCTTGCGGCTGTTGCCGCTGTAGATGACCGGCATGTTGAACCCCAGGCGACCACGTCGGGCGATGGCGGCGCCGATGTTGCCCATGCCGACAATGCCCAGGGTCTTGCCATGCACATCGCAACCGAACAGCTGCGCACCGACAGTGGCCTGCCATTGCCCGGCCTTGGTCCAGGCATCCAGTTCGGCGACGCGGCGCGCGCTGCTCATCAACAGGGCAAATGCCAGGTCGGCGGTGCTTTCGGTGAGCACATCCGGCGTGTTGGTCAGCATGATCCCGCGTTCGTTGAAGTAGGCCAGGTCATAGTTGTCGTAGCCCACCGAGACACTGGATACCACCTCCAGCGTGGTGGCGTTTTCCAATTGAGCGCGGCCGAGTTTGCGACCGACGCCGATCAAGCCGTGAGCGTGGGGCAGGGCTTCGTTGAATTGGGCGTTGATGTCGCCGTTTTTCGGATTCGGCACGATGACGTCGAAATCCTGTTGCAGGCGTTCGATCATTGGTGGAGTGACGCGGCTGAATGCAAGGACGGTCTTTTTCATGGGTGGGCGGGCTCGTCGGGCGGTGAAGAATGATGAGCACGCTAACATTCTTCGCGGGATTTGTGCGAGTCGTCAGGCGGTCTATGCAAGCTTGCAGCTTGTCGTGCTCCATCCAGTTATACTGCCGCACTTCTTATACTGTGGCATGCGGCCCGCTCACCGGGCCCGACATTTCATGCACCACCCGGAGCTTTCATGACTTCCCCGAAACAACCGCCGGTCGCCGACGTCCTGAACGACGTGCAGGCAGAGCTGCCAGACAGCGTCGACTCCAGCGCCGACAGCGAATCCAAAGCCGGGATCCCGGCCTTCAAATTCCCGTTCAAGCCGGGTGAGCTGGCGGCCGCCAAGGGTTCCAACCAGCCGTGGTACAAGAACGGCGCCAAGAACGGCCACACCAAGACGCCGGGCATGGCACCGCCGGGGACTCGTCGGTCGATGGGTAAGCGCTGAGTTCTTAAGTCTGCGGTGACTGATCTGCCGTCTTCGCGAGCAAGCCCGCTCCCACATTTGGAATGCATTCCTCCAGTGGGAGCGGGCTTGCTCGCGAAGGGGCCGGCACAAACACTGCAAATCCCGGATCAAACCGCCCGCAACGAAATAAACGAATAATTCGTCGGCGCATCCGCCGCCACTTGCGCACCTGCGGCCAGCACTTGCCCGGCAATATCATCCCCCGACACATGAAACCGCCATTCACTGCCCCACTGCGGCAACGTTTGCCCGGCCAGGTCGTCGATGATCGCGGCAAATTCCGCCATATCCGGCAGATAAGCGGTATACCCGTCGCCCTTCAGGGCCGTGGTGCGAATCCCCAGCAACGCACAAATTGCATCCTTCATCAGAATGTCATCACGATCCGCCTGACGGGAGCGCTGGATCAGTTCCGACAATTCCCGGTCGACCAGCTCACCGCCGACAATCAGCTCCGGTCCTTTTTCCCACGACTCAGGCGGACATTCCTTCATGGCGGTGTTCAGAGGTATGTGCGGATTGATTTCCATCGGATAGATACGGCACACCAGCGGCCGGCGTTCGTAGATGCGACAGAGGTTGTCTTCGTCAAGATTTCGGCAGGGACCGACATTGTAGGCGGCGAAGGTGATAGCCACGTACGCCTCGGATTCACCGCTGCGCACTGCCGCCGAACGGCGTTCGGCGTGTTCCCGTTGGTGCACCGGCAGACCCAGGCCATTGCCCAGAAACGCCTCCACCAGCACGATCACCTGACCGCCATCGGCTGCCCACATCCGGGCTTCGCCCAGGGTCAGGGGCACATGGTGGTCGTTACAGCATTTGCCGCAGCCTACACAGGAAAATGTTGTATTCATCGAGCGTTCGTTCGCGTCACAGGGCATGAAGCGGCGACAGAATGCCGCCGCAAAAGCCGCTATCGAAGCAAATTATGCGCCAGTCAGTTTGCCTTGCCGGCCGGGCGGATGGAGTCCCATTCGGTGACGTACGCGGTTTTGCTCTTTTTGTTGTACAGGCACAACTCGGTGCCTTGTGCGCCTTTCATGTGCTTTTGCGGGTACTGGCCCTGGAGCAGGAGCGCGGTGTAGCCGACCCGGTCATCGAACTGCGCGGCGTTGCCGACCGGTTTGCTGTCCTTCAGGCCACTGGCCTTGGTGCAACTGGTGAGTACGGCTTTGTCGTAGGTGGCCCAGGCGTCGGGGCTGGAGGCGTGGGCCAGGGAGGCGAGGGCGGTGAGGCAGAACAGAATCAGGGGCGCAGCTTTCATGGTTCAGGCTTCCTTGGGCTGAGTGGCCAAGGCAGGAGTATGCCTGAAAGGTAGATGGATACTTTGCTGACCTCTTCGCGAGCAAGCCCGCTCCCACATTGGACGGTGTACACACATCAACTGTGGGAGCGAGCCTGCTCGCGATGGCGGCATCAGAGCGGAACCGGCTCCCGGCGGATCGCGCGCATCCCGACGTTTTCATACAAGCGCCGCGCCCGAAGGTTGTCTTCACGTACCTTCAGGTCCACGAAACCTTCATGCCGCTGCTGGAACACCTTGAACGCCTGCAACAACAGCGCACGCCCCAACCCCCGACCCTGAAACCGCGGGTGCACCACCAGGTTCTTGATATAGGCACTGGTCCAGCACTGGCAAACGCCGACCACTTCCTCGGCATCCAGGGCAATGAAGCACAGGGCCGGGTCATATTCCGGATCGGTTTCGAACTGCCGTTGCCACATGTCCAGCGCGGCTACGCGACCACCGCCGTCGAGATAACCGAACTCCATCAACCGGTGCACGGCGGCGCCCAGTTCGGGGCGGTATTCGCTCAGTTGCAGGCCGGTTGGCCAATCAGGGGGCGGCACGACGACAGAGAGGTCGCGCCGCATCAGCCAGCAGAATTCTTCGGTCAACACTCAATAACCCTGTTCGGCGACAGCCTTGGCCGCGGTGATCAGGCACTGGGTCAATTCCGGCGAAGAAAACTTGGTCAGCACCGCGTTCGCCCCCGCCAGTCGTGCTTTCTCGGCGTTCATCGCACTGTCCAGCGAGGTGTGCAGCAGTACATAAAGATGCGCGAAATCCGGGGTTTCCCGCAGGGTGCGGGTGAAGGCGTAACCGTCCATCTCCGACATCTCGATGTCCGAGACGATCAGGTTGATCTGCTGCGCGGTGCCTTGCAGGTCCAGCAGGCAGTCGATGGCTTCCTTGGCGCTGCGGGCCGTATGGCACTGCAGGCCGAGGTTACGCAGGGTGTGCACCGATTGCTGCAAGGCGACCTGACTGTCATCGACCACCAGGATGCGCGCGTTGCCGAGCAGTTCGGCGTCTTCCATGCTCAGTTCGGTCGGCGCCATTTCGATTTGTGCCGGGGCGATGCCATGGATGACTTTTTCGATGTCCAGCACTTGTACCAGGGTGCCATCGACCGACGTCACGCCGGTGATGTAGGCACGCAAACCACCGGAGCCGAAGGGTGGCGGGCGGATGTCGGTGGTCAGGCAATGGACGATCTTGCTCACGGCCTGTACGTGCAGGCCCTGCTTGGAGCGGCTGACGTCGGTGACGATCAGGCAGCCGCCGTTGGGGTCTTCCAGCGGACGCTCGCCAATGGCACGGCTGAGGTCGATCACCGACAGCGAGGCACCGCGCAGGGTGGCGATGCCTTTGACGTGGGGATGTGACTCCGGCAGCCTGGTCAGCGGCGGGCAGGGAATGATTTCACTGACCTTGAGCAGGTTGATCGCCATCAGCTTGCCGCTGCGCAAGGTAAACAGCAGAAGCGAAAGTGAGTCTGCGCGGGCTTTGGTGGAGGACATATAAACCTTCTCTGGAAAAAGGTGACGGGCAATCCAGGGATCGCCAATGACTTCGATGCCGGGTTATCGACTTGTTTGGGGCAGGCTTTAACAATTGCGGTGAACAGTAAGACGCCATCGCGAGCAAGCTCGCTCCCACATTGGATCGTCGTCGTTCACACATCCTGTGGGAGCGAGCTTGCTCGCGATGGGGTCATCACTTCATGCCGAGCCTTTTGGCCATCCGCCCAAGATTCGCCCGATCCAAGCCTAGCTCACGGGCCGCGCTTGCCCAGTTGTTGTTGTGCCGCTCCAGGCAGGCACCGATCAACTGGCGCTGATAGTTTTCGGTCGCCTCGCGCAAATCACCTGCTACCAACGCCACAGCGGCGATGGCGGGTTGCTCGGCAGCGGTTTCAACGATGGCGCTGGGCAAGTCGAGGTCGGTTGCGCTCAAGCTGAGAATCTTTGGCCGCTCCTTGCAATTGCCCAAGGCTTTCAAGGCGCTGCGGCCGATCAAATGTTCAAGCTCGCGCACATTGCCGGGCCAGTCGTAGGCCAATAACGCGGCCTGGGCGTCGCTGTTCAGGCGCAGGCTGTTGAGGCCCATGCGCGAGCGGTTCTGCTCCAGGAAGTAACCGCTGAGCAGCAGCACATCACGCCCGCGATCGCGCAGGGCCGGCACCAGCAGCGGATACACGCTGAGGCGATGGTAGAAGTCGGCGCGGTAACGGCCGCTGCGTACTTCTTCGGCGAGGTCGCGGTTGGTCGCCGCGATCAGGCGCACGTCGACCTGATGCTCCTGGTCCGAACCCAGTCGCTGCAGTTGACCGCTTTGCAGCACCCGCAGCAACTTGGCCTGCACGGTCAGCGACAACTCGCCGACTTCATCAAGGAACAGCGTGCCGCCATTGGCCAGTTCGAACTTGCCACGGCGGTCGTTCATCGCCCCGGTGAAGGCGCCGCGAACATGGCCGAACAACTCGCTTTCCACCAGGGTGTCGGGCAGCGCGGCGCAGTTGAGGCTGATGATCGGTTTGTCGGCGCGGGGCGAGGCGGCATGGATGGCTTGGGCCACCAACTCCTTGCCGACCCCGGTTTCGCCGGTGATCAACACGGTCAGGTCGCTGCCGCCCACCAGGCTTATTTCTTCGACCAGGCGCTTGTGGGCCTTGCTCTGGCCAATCATCTCGCGATTCTGCTGGCCGCTGGCCTGGCGGTAGACCTCGGCGCGCTGATGCTCATCTTCGACCCGGTTGTTCAACCGCTCGATGCGCTCGGCGGCGTTGACCGTAGCGGCCGCGAGGCTGGCGAAGGCTTGCAGGGCATCCAGTTCGATCGGTTCGAAGCGCTCCGGGTCGAGGGCATCGAGGGTCAGCAGGCCCCATGGGCGCTCGTCGATGAACAACGGGCAACCCATGCAGTCGTGGACTTCCAGATGATCATCCAGGCCATCGACCAGGCCGTCATAGGGGTCAGGCAAGTCGCTGTCGGCAGCGAAACGGGTCGGGCCGGGGCCGCTGAGCAGCGCTTCGAAACGCGGGTGCTCGCTGACCTTGAAGCGCCGGCCGAGGGTGTCGGTACTCAAGCCGTCGACGGCCAGCGGCACCAGCCATTCACCATCAAGACGCAGCAGGGCGGCGGCGTCGCACGGGAGCAGGGCGCGCATGGCTTCCAGCAGGCGTCGATAACGTTCGCCCTCGGGCAGTTCGCGGGACAGGTCGGCGACCAGGGGCAGCAGAGCAGTGAGCAGGGGTTTTGCAGTCATAGTGACTCCGTGTAGTCGGTATGACTATAAATCAGGCAGTGTCTAAATGACTAATTAGTTATTAAGTTATTGATTTATAACGTTTAAATAGTTGGCACGAAAGCTGATAAGCATAGGGTAGTCCGTTAGCAACCCAAGAAGACCAGGAGTCACCTTATGCTGAGCGCTCAAGACCGTGCCATCGTCAAATCTACCGTGCCGCTGCTCGAAAGCGGTGGTGAGGCGCTGATCACGCACTTCTACCGCATGATGCTCTCCGAATATCCGCAAGTCCGCCCGCTGTTCAACCAGGCCCACCAGGCCAGCGGTGATCAGCCGCGTGCCCTGGCCAACGGCGTATTGATGTATGCGCGCCATATCGACCAGCTCGACCAGTTGGGCGACCTGGTAGCCAAGATCATCAACAAGCACGTGGCCCTGCAGATCCTCCCGGAGCACTATCCGATTGTCGGCAGCTGCCTGCTGCGGGCCATCGCCGAAGTATTGGGCGAAGAGATCGCCACTCCTGAAGTGATCGCGGCCTGGGGCGCGGCCTACGGTCAACTGGCTGACATCCTGATCGGTGCCGAAACCAGCATCTACGACCAGAAGGAACAGGCACCGGGCGGTTGGCGCGGGGCGCGGGAATTCATCGTGGCAGACAAGGTCGAGGAGAGCGCCGAGATCACTTCGTTCTACTTCGAACCCGCGGACAAAGGCCCGATCCTGCTGGCAGAACCCGGCCAGTACATCGGCATGAAACTGATCCTCGACGGTGAAGAGATCCGTCGTAACTACTCGCTGTCGGCGCTGGCAAACAAAGGCCAGTACCGCATCAGCGTCAAACGCGAGGCCGGTGGCCGCGCTTCCAACTTCCTGCACGACCAGTTGCATGTCGGCGCCAGCATCCAGTTGTTCCCGCCATCGGGCGAGTTCGTCCTGACCGCCAGCGACAAGCCACTGGTACTGATCAGCGGTGGCGTGGGCATCACCCCGACCCTGGCGATGCTCGAAGCGGCGCTGGAAACCCAGCGGCCGGTGCATTTCATCCACTGCGCGCGCAACGGCAGCGTCCATGCCTTCCGCGACTGGATCGATGGCCTGGCTGAGCGTCATCCGCAACTCAAACGCTTTTACTGCTATTCCGAGGACGACGGCGTGAGCCCGGCGGCGCACAAGATGGGGTTGTTGAGCCAGCAGCAGTTGCATCAATGGCTGCCGCAAGAGCGCGATCTGGATGCCTACTTCCTGGGGCCAAAAGGCTTCATGGTCGCGATCAAACGCCACCTCAAAGCATTGGGTGTGCCGGAGAAGCAAAGCCGTTATGAGTTCTTCGGGCCGGCAGCGGCGCTGGAGTAAGGGGTTGGCGCGGTGGGTCAGTAGGCTCACCGCGTCGCCTTCATCGCGGGCAAACCACGCTCCCACAGGGATTTGTGTCGATCCGGATTGATGTGAACGACACAACCCCCCCGTGGGAGCGTGGCTTGCCCGCGATTGCTTCACCTCGGTCCTGAACTGAAAAAAGTCAGAAAGTTAATCCCTTCTTAACCGCCTTATCGTCTATTCCCCCCGAATCCCCCTCACATGCGCCAGACTCTCAAAGGTCCGGGCCAGCGTGTAGACTGACGGGCAATCGAAATATTGAAGGGAAACGCGATGAGCGATGAATCCATGCGGTTGGGGCGTGAACGGCGCTACCTGGTGTTTTTGGGCATCATTTGCCTGGCGCTGATCGGCGGCGCGCTGTACATGCAAATTGTTCTGGGCGAGGCCCCTTGCCCGTTGTGCATCCTGCAACGTTACGCGTTGCTGCTGATCGCGATCTTTGCCTTCATCGGCGCGGCCATGCGCGGCCGTCGCAGCATCACGGTGTTTGAAACCCTGGTGGTGATTTGTGCAGTGGCAGGTGCAGGCGTTGCCGGGCATCACGTCTATACGCAGTTCTATCCGGCGGTCAGCTGCGGCATCGATGTGCTGCAACCGATTGTCGATGACTTGCCGCTGGCGAAGATCTTCCCGCTGGGTTTCCAGGTCGATGGTTTCTGCTCCACGCCATACCCGCCGATCCTCGGTCTGTCGCTGGCGCAGTGGGCGCTGGTTGCCTTCGTGCTGATCGTGGTGCTGGTGCCGTTGCTGACTTCGCGTAACCGCAAAACGCTGCGCTGAGGTCAACTGCCGCCTCCTATTGTCGGACAAAAAAGCCCCGGTCCTCGAAGAGAGGGCCGGGGTTTTTTTTGTCTTGCAGAGCACATTTCAGAGGCCGGGTAAAAAGACTGTGACGGGTGGCAATCAAGGGTGCGACACGTGTGCGACATGTTGTCACAGAGTGAGCGCCGCAGGGCGTTCGAGAAGGCCGGATTGGTGCATGGAAACGTAACGAAATTGGCTTGTTTTGCAGGCTTCCGGTTTTTTCCATTACGGGCACGAACAGGCAGTTTTAACAGGCTCTGGCGAATGGCCAGAGCCCCCGTCATATCGGGGCTTGGGCAAGGTCAAGGGCCGAGAAGAGGGACACGATACTGTCTGAACCGTGGGTGGAAGACCTACTTATTTTGGTGTTTTTGTTGAGAATTAATTTCGATAAGATGCGCCACTTTTGCGAAAACGGTTAATGATTGTTGCCGCTTCGGATAAAAATTATTTCGGGATGAGACATGGTTTATGGAACGTTACATATCTACAATCGCCCGCACTGAATTCCCGGCACTGCTCAAATCTTAACCAGGGGTGAGCAGAAACAGGGTGTCGAGAGGTCTGGTGGCTTCATGCGATTCCCAGGTGTCGGAGCCTCCAATTACCCGCACCAAATGGAATTGGTCTGTAACAAGGCCTTTGACCACGTATTCGAATAAGAACTCACCGCAGGCCCGGGATTTGTCGTACAGCGTCTGACGCACGACGGGCATGCCCTTATTCAATCCAAGAAAAATGCCAACCCTTGGCAGGGTGAAGTGTTGGCGATCAAAACCCAACTGCATTGCGCAAGCTGCTTTAGAGGTCGTGAGATGAGTAAAAACAGGTACCCCAGACTACTAGGCTTATTGCCGCTGATCGGCACGTTGTTGCTGTCAGGCTGCAACATGACCTTGCTCAATCCCAAGGGCCAGGTTGGTCTGGATGAGCGAAACCTGATCATCACCGCAACGCTGCTGATGCTGTTGGTCGTCGTTCCGGTCATCATCATGACCTTCCTGTTCGCCTGGAAATACCGCGCGTCCAACACCAACGCTACCTACACCCCGAAATGGAACCACTCCACCAAGATCGAGATCGCGGTGTGGGCTGTTCCAGTGCTGATCATCATTGCCCTGGGTTACGTCACCTACAAGTCGACCCACGCCCTTGACCCGTACAAGCCGCTGGAATCCGACGTCAAGCCTGTGACCATCGAAGTGGTCGCGCTGGACTGGAAGTGGCTGTTCATCTATCCGGAACAAGGCATCGCCACGGTCAACAAGATCGTGTTCCCGGCGCACACCCCGATCAACTTCAAGATCACTTCCGACGCCGTGATGAACTCGTTCTTCATCCCTGCACTGGGCGGCCAGATCTACGCGATGGCGGGCATGCAGACCAAGCTGCACCTGATCGCCAACGAGAACGCCGAGATGGACGGTATCTCCGCCAACTACAGCGGCGCGGGTTTCACCGGTATGAAATTCAAAGCGATCGCAACTTCCCAGGAAGATTTCGACGCCTGGGTAAGTGAAGTCAAAAAGGCACCTAAGCAGCTTGAACAAGCTGAATACGCAGCCCTTGCCAAGCAAAGCCAGAACAACCCAGTCGAGCTCTACTCCTCGGTGACGCCGAACCTGTTCCAGACCATCGTCGACAAGTACGAAGGCATGAAACCGGGTCCGAAAGTGAAGCACGAGAAAGAAGAGAAAGAAGTGGCCGCTACGCAAGGAATGGACATGAACTCGCATTCAGCTGCCGGGGCAGAGGAGTAAACGATGTTTGGTAAATTAAGTTGGGAAGCAGTCCCGTTCCACGAGCCGATCGTAATGGTGACCATCGCCATGATCGCGCTCGGTGGTCTGGCGCTGTTCGCTGCAATCACCTACTTCAAGAAGTGGACCTACCTGTGGACCGAGTGGCTGACGTCGGTCGACCACAAGAAAATCGGCGTGATGTACATCATCGTCGCCATGGTCATGCTGCTGCGCGGCTTTGCCGACGCCATCATGATGCGTACCCAGCTGGCCATGGCCACCGAGGGTTCGCCTGGCTACCTGCCACCTGAACACTACGACCAGATCTTCACCGCCCACGGTGTGATCATGATCATCTTCATGGCGATGCCATTCTTCACCGGCCTGATGAACCTTGCAGTGCCGCTGCAGATCGGCGCGCGTGACGTTGCCTACCCGTTCCTGAACTCCCTGAGCTTCTGGCTGCTGGTTTCCGGCGTGGTGCTGATCAACCTGTCCCTGGGCGTCGGCGAATTCGCCAAGACCGGCTGGGTTGCCTATCCGCCGCTGTCGGGTCTGCAATACAGCCCTGGCGTGGGGATGGATTACTACATCTGGGCGCTACAGCTATCCGGCCTGGGTACGACGCTGACGGGGGTCAACTTCCTGGCCACCGTGCTGAAAATGCGTACCCCTGGCATGAAGCTGATGGACATGCCGATCTTCACCTGGACCTGCACCTGGGCCAACGTCCTGATCGTGGCCTCGTTCCCGATCCTGACCGCTACCCTGGCACTGCTGACGCTTGACCGTTACATGGATTTCCACATTTTCACCAATGAACTTGGTGGCAATCCGATGATGTACGTGAACCTGTTCTGGGCATGGGGTCACCCTGAGGTGTACATCCTGATCCTGCCAGCGTTCGGTATCTTCTCCGAAGTCATCTCGACCTTCACCGGCAAGAAACTGTTCGGCCACCACTCGATGGTCTACGCATCGGGCGCGATCTCGATCCTGGGCTTCATGGTTTGGCTGCACCACTTCTTCACCATGGGTTCGGGTGCCAGCGTCAACGCCTTCTTCGGTCTGGCGACGATGCTGATTTCCATCCCGACGGGTGTGAAGCTGTTCAACTGGCTGTTCACCATCTACCAGGGTCGTCTGCGTTTCACCAGCCAGGTTCTGTGGACCCTGGGCTTCATGGTGACCTTCGCCATCGGCGGCATGACCGGCGTACTGCTGGCCATCCCGGGTGCTGACTTCGTTCTGCACAACAGCCTGTTCGTGATCGCGCACTTCCATAACGTGATCATCGGCGGTGCGGTATTCGGTTACATCGCAGGTTTCGCGTTCTACTTCCCTAAAGCGTTCGGCTTCAAGCTGCACGAAGGCTGGGGCAAGGCAGCGTTCTGGTTCTGGATCTCGGGCTTCTTCGTCGCGTTCATGCCGCTCTACGCGCTGGGCTTCATGGGCATGACCCGTCGACTGAACGCCACCACCAACCCTGAGTGGGTGCCGTACCTGTACGTCGCCATGTTCGGGGCGGTGATGATCGCCGTGGGTATCGCTTGCCAGCTGATCCAGCTGTACGTCAGCGTGCGTGACCGCAACAAGCCGGAAAACATGTGCGAACACGGCGACCCGTGGAATGCCCACACCCTGGAATGGTCGACCTCGTCGCCACCACCGTTCTACAACTTTGCCGTGCTGCCGAAAGCCGACTGCATCGACCCGTTCACCGAAGCCAAGGAAAACGGCACCGCGTACAAGGCTCCAGCCAAGTACCAGCCGATCCACATGCCTAACAACACCGCCACCGGTGTGGTCATGGGCGCGCTGTTGACCGTGTTCGGTTTCGCGATGATCTGGCACATCTGGTGGCTGGCAATCGCTAGCCTGGCCGGCACCGTGATCTACTTCGTGATCCACGCGGCCCGTGATGATCAAGGCTATATGGTGCCGGTCGACGTGATCGAGCGCATCGAAGCCGAGCAGCACAAGCGCCTGGTAGCGGCAGGGAAAATCCCGGCCACCGCCACCCGTGTTGAAACCTCGTTGGAACAGGCTTAAACCATGTCGAATTTAGTGACCAATGTTGGACACGCCCATGGTGACCATGGGCACGATGACCACCACGACTCGGGCGAGATGACCGTATACGGTTTCTGGCTCTACCTGATGACCGACTGCATTCTGTTTGCGTCGATCTTCGCGGTGTACGCGGTACTGGTTAACAACGTAGCGGGTGGTCCGTCGGGCCACGACATCTTCGAACTGCCATACGTGCTGGGCGAAACCGCTCTGCTGTTGTTCAGTTCGATCACCTACGGCTTCGCCATGCTGGCGTTCTACCGGGGCAACAAGAAGCAGGTCCTGGGCTGGTTGGCCATGACCTTCCTGTTCGGCCTGGGCTTCATCGGCATGGAGATCAACGAGTTCCACATCTTGATCTCCGAAGGCTACGGCCCTAGCCGTTCCGGCTTCCTGTCCGGGTTCTTCACCCTGGTCGGTACCCACGGTCTGCACGTGACCAGCGGTCTGATCTGGATGGCGATCATGATGTATCAGGTCAACAAGCATGGCCTGACCTCGACCAACAAGACCCGTCTGAGCTGCCTGAGCCTGTTCTGGCACTTCCTGGACGTCGTCTGGATCTGCGTATTCACCGTTGTTTATCTGATGGGGACTATGTAAATGGCTAACCCAGCTCATTCCCACCATGGCCACGACGACGCCGGTCACGGCAGCTACAAGTCGTACGTCATCGGCTTCATCCTGTCGGTGATCCTGACCGCCATTCCATTCGGTCTGGTGATGTACCCGACACTGCCGAAGTCGATCACCCTGTTGATCGTCCTGGCGTTCGCGATCGTCCAGGTGCTGGTGCACCTGGTGTACTTCCTGCACCTGGACCGTTCGGCCGCGCAGCGAAACAACGTGATTGCGTTTGTCTTCGCCGCGATCGTGATTGTCCTGCTGGTTGGCCTGTCGCTGTGGATCATGTTCAGCATCCACACGTTCATGATGGCGAAGTGAGGTAAGTCCGCATGTCCCTCAAGCACTTTATCCAAATCACCAAACCGGGGATCATTTTCGGTAACGTGCTTTCTGTGGCAGGCGGATTTTTCCTGGCCTCCAAAGGGCATGTCGATCTGGCCATCTTCCTGGCCGCCATGATCGGCACGTCCCTGGTGGTTGCCTCCGGTTGCGTGTTCAACAACTGCATCGACCGCGACATCGACCTGAAGATGGAACGCACCAAGAACCGGGTGCTGGTCCAGGGCTTGATCTCCCTGAAACTGGCCCTGATCTATGCGACCGTCCTGGGTGTCGCCGGTATTGCACTGTTGTACAAGGTGGCCAACCCGTTGGCCGCACTGTTCGCAGTCATCGGCTTCGTGATCTACGTCGGCTTCTACAGCCTGTACCTCAAGCGCAAGTCGGTTCACGGCACGCTGGTGGGCAGTCTGTCGGGCGCCATGCCGCCGGTGATTGGCTACGTCGCAGTCAGCAACACCTTCGACATGGCCGCGCTGACCCTGCTGGTGATGTTCAGCCTGTGGCAGATGCCGCATTCCTACGCCATCGCGATCTTCCGCTTCAACGATTACCTGGCCGCATCGATTCCGGTGCTGCCGGTGAAGCGCGGCATCCAGGTGGCCAAGAAGCACATCCTGCTCTACATCCTGGCGTTCCTCGTGGCGACCTTGATGCTGACCTTCAGCGGCTACGCCGGCATGAGCTACCTCGCCGTCGCCGCCGCCATGGGCATGTACTGGCTCTACATGGCCTGGACCGGCTACAAGGCAGTGGATGACACGGTCTGGGCACGCAAGCTGTTCGTGTTCTCGATCTTCACCATTACCGCGTTGAGCGTGATGATGTCCCTGGACTTCAAAGTGCCGACCGAGCTGCTGCTGACGTACGCGCCTTAAGCGTCGGATGCTGTAAAGAAAAGCCCCGCCTTCGAGAGAAGAGCGGGGCTTTTTGTTGGGTGCTTTCTGCGGGACCGCGTTGCCGCCATCGCGAGCCTGCTTGCTATGGCCGCGACGCGGGCTGACAGGCCTCTTACGATAGGCGGCCTGACCGGCAAAAATGCTTACGGATTTGCCTGAACTTTCCCACGGGTTTTTCAGGTTGAGGGTCGGAAGTCGCCTATCTAGCCTCGGGAGCCGTTATTACGAGCATCCCAGAGGATCTACGATGGAGCTGCCAGAGGTAATCACCCCGCGTGTTAATACGGAAACAGCGTTGGGGCAGGCTTTGATTTCAATATTCAAATCTGTCGAAGCGGAACTAGAGCTAGAGAACGCAGGACCAGGGGCCGTCAAAATTATCGTTTTCGGTGGCTGCGCTGTTCACCTTTATACCCATCATCGCGTTTCCACCGACGTCGATGCCGAGATTTATGAGGCTCATGTTCCCGAAGGTTTACACCTGCAAACCATGCTCGCAGAGATACCCGAACAGTTTGTTGATGAGCGATCCGGTCGATTGATGGAGCTGAACTACGACCTGCAATACAACACCAGTTTTGGGCCAATACATGAGGACTATTGGGAGCGGAGCCTTCCTATTGAAGCGTTTCCGATAGAGTCCCCGCTGCACGTTCATATCGCAGCACCTGTCGACATTGCCATCTCCAAACTGGGCAGAGCGACCGATCAGGACATTGGTGATATCAAGGCACTTCTCAGGGCTGGTTTCATCTTGACTACCGAGTTCCGTCGACTGGCATTGCAGGCGATTGATGTATATGTTGGCAACAAGGAGCCACCAATCTCCGTTCTCACTAATATTTTGCATGATTATCTGGAGAGCACAGATGACGAAGCCCCATAGCGGCCACGTCCTCTCATCCGCCTTGGACACGCTGGTAAAAAGACCTTTAAATCAAGCGGATGACGCTGCTCTCGTGAGCGCCGCCAAAGCTGTCTGGTACTCGGACTCAAATCTTGAAAACGAGGTTACCGCTTTTTTGAATCGTCACACTGACGAAGTGGAGGTTCGGCGCGCTGGCTATCTGCTCGAGCGACTCACTCGATTTACTTGCTTGTCCGATCTCCGGGTGTCGGAAACGCTCAATGTCCTCGAGCTTTTTGCACATTCGACTTCCGTGCAAGCCGTGATGCTACAAACCGTCACGCCACTGCGTCGACGCCGTGATGAACTCGCTGTCTCTTGGGGGTTGAGTGAGGGCCTCGGCCTAAAAGCCCAAGCCCTCTTGCCTTTTCAGACCCGGCATTACGAAGCTGAGCAGCGCGCCATGTTTTCCTGAGCTCTGGTTGCAGCGAAGAGGCTGCATCGTTTGGCCCAAAAATTGAAACGGCCTGCAGCGCAAAGCCCCTCCTTTCGAGAGAACGGTGGGGCTTTTTCATTCATGCGCGGTTGTTACAGGGGGCATCGAGCACCTTCACCACGTTATCGCTGATATCGGGTACGACGCTGAACCCCTGTGGGAGCGAGCTTGCTCGCGATGGCGGCGTGTCAGGCAACATCAATTTTGAATGTGACGGCCTCATCGCGAGCAAGCTCGCTCCCACAAGATCGGTGGTCGTCGGTTACTTGCTTTGTTTATCAAGCAACCGGAAAAACCGCTCGCGCACCTGCAAGCTGTCACTGTGCGCCACATTGAAGCGCAGGAACTGGCTGGCATCCGGCCCTTTGCTCAGCAAGGTGCCCGGCGCCAATACCATATTGTTCTCCAGCCCCTGGCGAGCCAGGTTTTCGGCATGCAGGCCGTCCGGCAACCGCGCCCATATAAACACCCCTTCTCCGGGAAGCGAGGAAAGCGAACACCCAGCCTCCGCCAACCAACTGGCCACACGACTGTTCGATTCATAGAGCCGATCCACCGTGCGCCGCGCATGCTTGGCATAGCTGCCGTCGCTGAGCATGGTGCAGGTGATCTGCTCCGCCAGTTCCGAGGTCACGCCACCGCAGGCCATTTTCAACGCGACCATCCGCGCCGCCAATTGTGGCGAGAGCACGGTGTAGCTGACCCGGCTGTTGGCGGTCAGGGTCTTGGAGAAGCCGGAGACATAACTCACATTGTCCAGCCCGCTGGCGGCCAGGCGCGGGGTGCGGCGATGCTGGATGTCGCAGTACAGGTCGTCTTCGACGATGTGGAAGCCATGGCGGTGGCTCAGTTCCAGCAAGCGGTAAACCTGGGCCGGGGTGAACGAGTGGCCGGTGGGGTTATGCAGCGTGCTGTTGGTCATGTACAGCACGGGTTTGTGGGCGATCAGCAGTTGCTCGAAGGCGTCGAGGTCCATGCCGTCGCAATCCCGTGCGATGGTGATGACCTTGGCCCCGTGCAGCGCCAGGTTGGCGTGCATGTTGAAGTAGCAGGGGTCGTCGAGCAGTACGGTGTCGCCGGGTTTGACCAGCAGGCGCATCAGCAGGTCGATGGCCTGCATGGTGTTGGCGGTGGTGATGATCTGGTCCACCGGCGCTTCGATGCCGAAGGTCGCCAGTTTCACCCGCAGGGCCTGGCGCAACGGCAAGTAACCGCCGGCCACGCCGTACTCGCCCATGCGCAACGACGTTGCTCGCAGGGTACTGCGCACGGCTTTCTGCAATTCTTCGGCGGGTAGCCACGAGGTCGGCAGAAAACCGCAGCCGGGGCGCAGTGCGCCGTTGTCCAGCAGCAAGGCGCGACGAATCACGCTGAGGGTGTCCTGGGGTTGCAGGTCCGGGCCGGTGCCGCTTTTCAGCGCCGCTTCGGAGCGATGCACGTAATGCCCGGAGCCCTGGCGCGACACCACCAGCCCCTTGGCCCGCATGCGGTCCAGTGCATCGACCACCGTGGACTTGCCCACGTTCATCAAGTCGGAGAGTTCGCGAATCGGCGGCAGCTTGGCGCCGTGGGGCAGGCCCCCGGTGCTGATGGCATGCGTCAGTTGATCGACGATCTGCTGCACCAGCGGCGCGCCGGGCTGGAATTCAATGGCGGCAATGACTGCACGTTGAACCTGCATTTTACTGGTCTCTCCGGCAGTAAAGTTCGTTGGATTCTATACGAACTTGCCCTGATCAGGACACGCCTCTCTCTCTACCATGCCCTTACAGACTTTTCTGAATGTCAGCCTTTGTCGGCGGGCGTTCACCCGGTTCCTGAGGTGCTGCATGAGTGTCGAAACAACGGTCGCGGTGGCTAAACCGGTCATTAACCTGCGGTTATTCACGATCCGGATCATCACCGCCGTCTCGCTGTTCGCGGTACTGGGCAAGGCCAACGTCTGGCTCGACACGGCCACCAACAGCATCCTGGCCCTTGGATATCGCGCCTTGTTGCTGCTGTTGCCCCTGACTTTACTGGTACTTGGCCGTCGTTCCCTGAGCGTCACGCTGCTGTGTGCCGGCATTGGCCTGGTGCTGCTGGCGCTGACCAGCAATCAAGGCATGGTGATGTTTGCTGCCGCGTTGTTTGCCTACGGCATTGCCATTGCCGGTTACCTGATCAAGAGCGAAGCGGCCCAGACCAAGGAAGGCGCGGCCTACAACCGCGTAGCCATGAACTTGGGCAGCCTGGTGGCCGGTTTGATCCTGCTGTCGCCGCTTCTCACGCCGACGATGTTTTTCCTCGGCGCGGCGGCCTTCGTGTTGCTGTGCCTGCCGATCGCCCTCGGCGCGACATTCACCACCGAGCCGGTGGTAGCCCGCCCGGCCACTCAGGTCGGCAGCAACTGGGGCAACAAACTGCCCTGGGTGATCGCCGGGATCATCATGGGCATCAAGCTGTTCGGGGTGTTCTCGATCCTGCCACAGGCAATCCTGCTCAAGACCGGCGAGTTGCCGGCCTGGTACGGCTTGATGCTGATCCTCAACAGCGCCGTGGTGGTCTTCGCCCAAGTGCCGGTGATGAAGCTGATCGAGCGCACCGGGCGCTACAAGGTCGTGGCGGTGATCGGGATCATCGTCGGCGGTTTTGCGGTGCTGTCTTCGCCTGCCGCGTTCCACGTCGAAACCCTCGCCGGGGCGCTGGTCTGGGTGGCACTGCTGTCCATTGCCGAATGCGCCTTCAGCTACCTCGATTACTTCTCCGTCAAACAGAACAACATGTTCGTCAAGGAAGTGTCCCTGGGCGTCGGGGCCGGGCTGACCGTGTTGATCATGCGGGTGGTGCCGGCGCCGTACAACGCGCTGGTACTGGCCGCCATCGGTGCCGCAGGGATCCTGGCCTGGTACTGGCTCAACCGTAAATCCAATGCGTCGTTGCATGACTGAGTCATTGCCGTTGCGGTTTTCACTTTGCAGGTCAGGGGCATTATGAATACGACTTCATGTGTAGTAGTGGTCGGTTACAACGGCAATCGGGTGCACGACATCCAGAAACTGCGCGAGCTGTGCAAGTCGCTCTACAACGCCAGGCTCATCCTGCTGGTCGAGCAAATTCAACCCCATGACGACCAGGTGGCCGATCACGTCTGCAGCACTTCGCTGGCGGAAGAAGATGTGGCGGCATCCCTTGAACTGGTGGTGGGGTGCCTGAATGCCGACAGCTGGAAGCTGATCGGCATACTGCCGTTCTCCGATCGCGGTGTGCTGCTCGGTGCAGCGCTGGCCACTCACTTCGGCCTGCCGGGCATCACCCCGGAAGAAGCGCGGGCGGGCCTGGACAAGCAGATCTTCCGTCGGCTCGAAGCGGCGGCCAGCACCTCCCCCGGAGATTACCGGCCGGTGTTTTCCGCGCGGGTCGAAAACCTGTCGGAACTGCGCCAGCGCGTCGTCGAACTGGGCGGCAAGGCCTTCATCAAACCGGCCTGCGAAGGTGCGAGCCGGGGCTGTCGCGTCATCCATCACCCGTCGGAATGCGATGACGCCTGGCTGGCCCTGAAGCCTTACCGCGAAGGCGGCATCGTCCTTGAAGCGCTGGTGCAGAACGCCCGTGAATACAGCTGGGACTGTGTGGCCGGCAGCACCTGGGTGACGGAAAAAACCACCACCGAAGGCGCCTACCGCGCCGAGATCCAGCAAGTGGTGCCTGCGCCGTTGTCGGTGGACGTGCAGGCGCGGCTGATGGCGGCTGGCCGGCACATGTCGGCGCTGGTCTCCCAGGACAACGGTGCCTGGCACAACGAAGTGTTCCTGCGCAGCGACAACCTGACCTCGGCCGTGGAAACCAACATGCGCCCCGGCGGCATGCACATCTGGGACCTGGCCAAACGCGCCTTCGTCAATTTCGATCCGTGGGAACGCTGGGTGCGCTGGGCGGTGGAAGGCAAGACCGAACAGCATGAGCCAGTGGCCCGCGGGTACTGCGGCATTCGCCTGCTCAGGGCGCCGGCCGGCGGCATCCTGCGGGCGACGCCCGACATCGCCACCGTGGCCCGTTCGCTGTGCATTGAACTGCTGGAAGGCCAGTACGCCAAGCGCATCGGTGACTCGGTCAGCGCGCAGGTCAAGGACAACTTCTCATTCATCGGCCACATCGTGTTGTTCAACGAACACTACGGGCAACTGAGCAACGACCTGTTGCGTCTGGCCGAGGTGATTGAGTCACGCATCGAGGTGACTTGCCTGGCACCGGCCACTCGCGCCGTGTGTTGAGTCAGCAAGCACCTGTTTTTTGCATTACTGATCAAGAGGGTTCGATCAATGATCCAGCACATGACCTGCGATGAACGCTTCATCGCCCTGGCCAAAGAGTTTGGTTATGACATTTACGGCGAAAACACCGCAGGCGGGCATTACGCGCCGCTGATCCGTCATCACGATGAGCTGTACATCAGCGGCCTGGTGCCGCGCATGAACGGCAAGATCCATTACCCCGGCCGCGTCGGGCTGGACCTCAGCATGGCCGATGCGCAAGCCGCCGCCAGCATCAGTGCGATGCGTGGGCTGGCGTTGATCGTCGATGCCATTGGTTCCCTGGACAAGATCAAGTCACTGATCCGGGTAACGGTGTATGTGAAGTCCACGGCGGACTTTGTCGATTTGAGCGAAGTGGCCAACGGCGCCTCGGATGTGTTCAGCCATGTACTGGGCGATGCCGGCAAACATACGCGCACCACAGTCGGTGTTTATCAGTTACCCAAGAATGCCGCGATAGAAGTGGACATGATTGCCGCCTTGCGCCCATCGGTTTTATAAGTTGTTTCCAGACTTTACAGCGCTGAACTGTTAACTTAAGGTTTAGCGCTAAAGTATGGGAAATAATAAGAAAGGACGTGCGAATGGATAACTTTCAAGGTGCGTTTTTTTCATATAAGGACTTTCGTAAGAGCCTGCACCATCGAACGCCAAGTCCCAAGGTATGGAAAGGCACTGAACTGACGGATATGCGCCAGACCCTTGAAGCCAGCGACGTTGATATTGTCGCGTTGGCTCATGAAAAGAGCATTGAAGGCTGTGAAGTGACGCCTGGCATGGCGATCGCCATGCAATGGCTCAACCCCGGTGTGACGCTCAACGGTCATGCCCATTCCTGGTGGCATCTGTTTGTCATCCAGTGCGGCAGCGGCGTGTTGACCCTAGGCGATGCCGACGGGGTCAACGTCAGCAATGGCGATGTGCTACTGGTACCGGCGTGGACCAGACACGGCTTCGTTAACACCAGTAAACACGAGCCTTTGGCGATGCTGAACATGAGCAATATGCCGCAAATGGCACTGCTTTCGAACTTTGCCGACAGCCATGGCCTGATCACCACCCAGCCGTAATTTCCCAGCGCATCAGCCAAGGGAGCCAACCATCGTTGGCTCCCTTTTTTGTTTTTCAGACCTGCCACCGGTATCGCCTTTTACAGCGCTATTGCCGGGATTTTCGCTGCGTATCTGTCGGTGAAAAACAACTTTCTGTATCGATTGAAACAGGCAAATTCTGTATCTATCCAGCCTTCATCCAACTAACTACGATCACTTCCAATGCACGTTAATCCCTGCAGTCAGTGAATGGAGTGTTCTATGGATAACAGGAAGCTAAAACTGTATGTCGGCGCCGATCATGTCAGCGCTTTTGCGATGTCGGCTTTTGTGGCGCTCAAGGAAAAGCAACTTTCATTTGAACTTGTTACTGTCGATCTAAAAGCACGCGAAAACTATCTGGCGACTTATCGCAATCTTTCGCTGACCTGCAAGATTCCAACGCTGGTTCACGACGATTTTGCCTTGTCGGAATCATCGGCGATTGCCGAATACCTTGATGAACTCTCCCCGGGGCATAAAAAACTCTATCCGCAGGACATTCGCCAGCGCGCCCGTGCCCGTCAATTGCAGGCCTGGTTGCGCAGTGACTTGTTGGTAGTGCGCCAGGAGCGCCCGTTTGACCTGGTGTACTTCGGCAAGAAAAACACCGTGCTGTCCGACGAGGCCCAAGCCGCCGTCGAGCGCCTGTTCTTCGTCGCCGGGCATTTGCTGGAAGAGGGCGCCGAGCATCTGTTCGGTGACTGGAGCATTGCCGACACCGACCTGGCAATCATGCTCAACCGACTGGTTGCCAACGGCGATCCGGTGCCGGCACGGCTCGCGGCATATGTGCGTCGCCAGTGGGATCGCGACAGCGTTCGGGCGTGGATGGACATAGAGCGCAAAGCGCCGGCCATCGCGTAACAACACTCAGGGCAATCACCAGGAGCGCGGCCATGCAAGGACTGTCGGAGCACGAACGCTACAAACCCTATAACTCACGCACCATCCGCGACACACCGTACTGGCACAAGCTGACGCCGGCGTTGCAGGAGGCCATGACCGTGGTGGCCAGGGTCATGCCGTTTCGCACCAACGAATACGTGCTGGGCACGCTGATCGACTGGAACAACATTCCGGACGATCCGGTTTTGCGCATGACCTTTCCCCACAAGGACATGTTGCTGGCGGAGGAATATGCCTCGCTCAAACAACTGATCGAGCAGGATGACAGCGCGGCGATCAAGCGTCGGATCGAGGCGATCTGGCGGCGCATGAACCCGCATCCGGCCGGGCAGTTGACCCACAACGGAGTCACCCTCAACGGCAAGGTCCTGCCGGGCATCCAGCACAAGTACCGCGAGACCGTGCTGTTTTTCCCCGGTGCCGGTCAGACCTGTCACGCGTACTGCACCTTCTGTTTCCGCTGGGCGCAGTTCATTGGCGAGGAAGAACTCAAGTTCAACGCCCGTGAGTCCCAGGAGCTGGTCAGTTACCTGAGGGTGCACACCGAAGTGACCGACGTGCTGATTACCGGCGGCGACCCGATGATCATGAACACCCGCTCCCTGGCCGGTTACATCGAGCCGCTGCTGGATTTGCCACACCTGAAGAACATCCGCATCGGCACCAAGTCCGTGGCGTACTGGCCGCAGCGTTTTGTCAGCGACAAGGATGCACCTGAGCTGCTGGAGCTGTTCCAGCGCATCGTCGCGGCGGGGAAAAACCTGTCGATCATGGGCCACTACAACCACCCGGTGGAGATCCGCCAGGTCATCGCCCGCCAGGCCATCGAGCGTATTCGCTCGACGGGCGCGACGGTGCGCATGCAGGCGCCGGTGATCCGCCACGTCAACGAAAACCCCGCTGACTGGGCGGCGTTGTGGACCGAAGGGGTGCGGCTCGGGGCGGTGCCTTATTACATGTTCGTCGAGCGTGACACCGGGCCCAGCCACTACTTCGCGATGCCGCTGGCTCGGGCCTTCGAGATCTTCCAGGCGGCGTACCGCACGGTATCGGGGCTGGCGCGAACGGTGCGCGGGCCGTCCATGAGCACCTTCTACGGCAAGGTGTTGATCAACGGCATCGAGACCGTCGCCGGGGAAAAGGTCTTCGTCTTGCAGTTCCTCCAGGCACGCAATCCGCAATGGGTGTTGCGCACGTTCTACGCGCGCTTCGATCCGCAAGTGACCTGGTTCGACGACTTGCAACCGGCCTTCGGCGAGCGTGCGTTCTTCTTTCAGACCGAGCTCACCGCCGTGCCGGAATTGATACCCGTGTTGCTGGAAACAGCGTAGGAAAATTCACGAACAATGGGGAGATATGGATATGAGCAGTATCCCGTTTGATCAGCGCGAGGGCGTTATCTGGCTCGACGGCGAGTTCGTCGAGTGGTCCCGGGCGCAGTTGCATGTGCTGACCCATGGCCTGCATTACGCGAGCACCGTGTATGAAGGCGAGCGGGTCTACAACGGCAGGATTTTCAAGCTGCGCGAACACAGCGAGCGCTTGTATCGCTCGGCGCAATGGATGGACTTTGCCATCCCCTATGAGATGGCTGAACTGGAAGCGGCGAGCCATGAACTGCTGCAACGCAACAAGGTTGTCGACGGCTACCTGCGCCCGGTGGCCTGGCGTGGCAGCGAGATGATCTCCACCTCGGCGCGATTCAACCGTGTGCACGTGGCTATCGCGTGCTGGCAGTGGCCGAGCTATTTCGACCCGGCGGCGCGCATGGCCGGTATCCGCTTGAAGACCGCGAGCTGGCGCCGCCCGCCGCCGAGCAGCAGCCCGTTCCAGGCCAAGGCATCCGGGCATTACCAGATCGCCACGCTGAGCAAGCACGACGCCGAGAACACGGGTTACCACGACGCGCTGATGCTCGACTGGCGCGGCCACGTTGCCGAGGCCACCAGCGCCAATGTGTTCTTCGTCAAAGGCCGGACGCTGCATACGCCGCTGCCGGATTGTTTCCTCAACGGCATCACCCGCCAGACCGTGATCGAACTGGCCAAAGCGCTGGACTACCAGGTGGTCGAACGCACGATTTTGCCTACAGAGCTTGGCGACTTCGATGAGTGTTTTCTCACCGGCACCGCCGCCGAAATCACCCCGGTGCAGAGCATCGATGAGCAGCACTATCGACCGGGTGACACCTGCCGCGACTTCATCGCCGCTTACACCTCAACCGTCAACGCCGGATAACCCGCCAGGAATCTCACCATGTCAGACCAAGGGATTGTTGCGTCTCAACCTTGCATTTCGCTCGGCCATCGTCACGAAGAACTGTCGACGTTGGGCTGGACGATGCTGATCCCGGACGAATTTGCCGATGATGTCGTAGGCACCTTGCAGGAGTTCGGTCGGATCATTCCGCAGTTCAACGGCCAGACGGCCTTTGCCATTACCCGCAAGCCGGGTTACGAAGACTTGCCGTATTCCCAGAGCATGAACGGCATCGGCCCGCACACTGAAGCGCCGGTGTACGGGCCGCCGCCACGCTATCTGGCGTTGCATTGCCATAAACAGGCCAGGTGCGGTGGCGGGCACACCGGGTTGGTGGACGGCTACGAATTTCTCAAGTCCCTGGAGCGCAGTGAACCGGAACTGCGTGAGTGGCTGGATGACACGCCGGTAGAATTTGTCGCCACCGCCAAACCGGGTGAACCGGGACAGCGGCGGGTCAAGGAGTACATCCTCACGCCTACGGAAGACGGGGATATTTTCCGCTTCAGCTACAACCAGTTTCACTACGGCGACGTGAACCCGTCCAAGGAAGCGTTGCAGCAATCACTGGTGACCAACAACACCTCGCCGCTGGCCAGGTTTGCAGTGCTCGGCGAAGCGTACTTCGTCGAGCACAACGTTCCGGTGCTGATTCCCGACGGATGCCTGCTGATTTGGGATAACTGGCGAATGATCCATGCCCGCAGTCGTTACACTGACCCGGCGCGCAACCTGACCCGCTATTGGCTGGCCTGATTTTTCCGTCGCCCTACATTCTTTTGGCGTACCCCTGGCGGGTACGCGCCTTACAGGTATCGCGTCATGCAAACAGCAATCGAGATCGCCCAGGTCGATCATCAACTGATCGTGCGGCTCAACCAGGCCTGGACCAAGCGCGCCACGGTGTGTTCGCCGGACAGGGGCCAGGTGGAAGAAGTTTTTGATCCCGCGCGGCCGGACTACCCGGAGTGCATGGTGCCGTTCTTCCATCATCCGAAATTCCAGGCCTTGAGCGACGAGCTCAAAAGCAGCGTGGTGACCTGGGGCTGGATCGGCTACAACCTGCGCACCGTCACCGCCGAAGAACACGTGGTCAACCCGGCACTCAGTGTCATCGCCAATCAGTATCTGGGCAAGGATGACTGGCATTTTCGCGAGGCCATGCAACAGACCCTGATCGACGAGCACTACCACACGCTGATGCACCTGCGCGCCATTGAACGGACCAAACTCGACCGGGCGCTGGATCAGGATCTGGACTTGCCACCCTCAGTCACTTACCTGCGCCTGAAAGCCCAGCGTGAAGCACTGCCCGAGCAATGGCAGCGGGATCTGGCGGCGATCACGTTTGCGGTGGTAGCCGAGATCAGCGTCAACGCCTATCTGGACTTGCTGGCGGACGACCAGACTATCCAGCCGCAGAACCGCCGGGTGGCCGAACTGCACAACCGCGACGAGTACGCCCACAGCAAGGTGCTGGCCGAAGTGGCGAAGGTCATGTACGCCAACATGCAGCCCACGCAACGGGAATTTTTCGCACGCAACCTGTCGGTGGCGCTGAGTGCTTTTATCGCTCAGGACTACTCCATGTGGGAGGCGATTCTGACGCAGCTCGGGGTCGAGGAGGCGGCGCTGATCATTGCCGACACCCGCGAGAGCAACAGGAATGCGACCATCATGCGTGACTACAGTGGCCTGCATAAATTGGCCCATGACCTGGGCATCAGCGACCAGATCGATTTCGACTTTCGTCCGACCCTCAAAACCACGGCGGTCGCCTGAACCCGGAGGTGCTTATGTCCACGCCTGTGTACGAAGTGTTCGCCATCCGTGTCGGTGCCAATGCCCAGCGCACCGCCAGGGAGAATTTTCTCTACGACGCTTGTTGCGGTGATCCGAATGCGCCGATGCCGCTGGACTACTACTTCTGGGTCATCCGCAACGAACAGCAGGTGATCGTGGTCGACACCTGTTTCCAGCCGGCCACGGCGCACCGGCGCGATCGCCAGATGTATCGCCTGCCGGAAGAATCCCTGCGGCAACTGGACATCGATCCGGCCCGGGTCGAGCACCTGATCCTTACCCATTTGCATTGGGATCATGCCGGCAACCTCGGGTTGTTCCCCAAGGCGACCGTGCATTTGCAGGACGCGGAGTTGCGTTTCTGCACCGGGCCGAAAATGGTCCATCGCACGGTGAACAAAACCTACGAAGTCGAGGACGTGATGTCGGCGTTGCCGCCGCTGTTCGAAGGGCGGATGCGTTTGCACGACGGTGTTGTCGAGGTCGTTCCGGGCGTGACCCTGCATCCGGTAGGCGGACATACACCGGGCAGTCAGGTGGTGCGGGTAGCGACTGAGCGCGGCTGGATTGTGCTGGCCTCGGATGCGGCGCATTTGTGGGCCAACATTCGCGGGCGAAGTCCGTTTCCGATTCTCGATGACCTGGCGCAAACCCTTGAAGCCTTCACCGAGATCGACCGTCTGGCCGACAGCGAAGACCATGTCATCCCCGGCCACGACCCGCTGATCGCCGAGCGTTTTCCGCACTGGAATGATGACCCGCATATCATTTGCCTGCACCAGAATCCGCTCTGAAGATCACCTACAACCCTGTGGGAGCGAGCTTGCTCGCGAAGGCATCAGTACATTCAAAATTGATGTGTCTGAGACACCGCCATCGCGAGCAAGCTCGCTCCCACAGGGTCGCGGTCAACCCTGATTTTTCAGGATACGTCCCAACGTCTGCAGTGCCTCATCAACCCGCGGCGAATACGGCGCGCCACAGCCAATGCGCACAAAGTGATCAAAACGCCGGGCATTGGAAAAGATATCCCCAGGTGAAATCTGGATGCCGGCCTTCAACGCGTCGTGAAAAAACGTCATCGATGAATGCCGGCGAGGCAGTTCCACCCATAACAGCGTGCCGCCTTGCGGGTGGGTCACGCTGGTGCCGATGGGAAAATAACGGGTGATCGCTGCGCTCATCTGCTCGCGTTGTACGGTCAGGGTTTTCCTCAACCGCCGCAGGTAACGTTCGTAGGACGGTGTCTTCATGAACGCACTGGCCGCCAGTTGCGATAACGCCTCGCACCCGCGCGACTGCGTATGCTTGAGCATCTCCACGCGGTCGTGCCATTTGCCGGCGCTGATCCAGCCAAGGCGCATGCCCGGTGCCAGGGTCTTGTTCAGTGAGGCGCAATAGATCACGTTGTCGGTGCTATCCCAATGTTTGAGCGTGGACAGCGGCTGCTCGGTGTCCACCAGGTCGCCGTAGGTGTCGTCCTCGATCAGCACGGTGTCGTGCTCGGCGCACAGCTTCACCAGCCGTGCCTTGTTGGCGTCGGGCATGATGCTGCCCAACGGGTTTTGCAGGTTGGGGATGACGATCAGCGCCTTGACCCGTTCGGGGCCTTGCAGCAGCCGTTGCAGGGCCTGCAGATTGAGCCCGGTATGGGCCGAGGCCGGGACTTCCAGCACGCGCAGGCTCAGGCTTTCGAGAATTTGCAGCAGACCGTAGAAGGTCGGCGACTCCACGGCCACGGTGTCGCCGGGGCGGGTGACCGCACGCAAGGCCAGATTGATCGCCTCGGTGGCGCCGTTGGTGATCACGATCCGCTCGGAGGCCAGGTGGGTCTTGCTGGCCAGTGCCCGCCGGGCCAGGATGTTGCGCAATGCGCTGTTACCGCAGGCGCCGCCCACGGTGCCGAGCAGGCAGGCGTCGTAGCGCAGCGCCTTGATCATGTTGTCTTGCAAGGTCTTCAGTGGGTAAAGCTGCGGCGCGCAGTAGGCGCTGGCGAAATTGACCTTGATCGTCGCACGCTGACTGGCCTTGAGCACCGCGCAGACCTGCTCATGAATGCCGACATACGCGCGGGTATCCAGCGCTGGCGCCGAGGTCGTCGGGGCGGGCCTGGGCAGGGTGTCGGGCTGGCGAATGTAGTTGCCGGAGCGTGGCCGGGCTTCCAGCACGCCATAGTCCTCCAGCTCCCGGCACACCTGCACGGCGGTCGACAGGCTGACGGCGTGTTTTTCCATCATCAACCGAATCGAGGGCAGGCGTTCACCGGTTTTCAGGGTGCCGCTGCGGATAGCGTCCAGGTAGTGGTTGGCCAGCTGGCGATACAAGGGGGGCGTGTTCATGATGACCTCGGCAGTTGCACCACTGAGGTCTGGGCTGGAAAGTGAGTTGACGCTCCCCGCAGGCGGACCCGTGGTGCTCATGGGTGAAGGGAAGTGGTGTTCTGCGTCGATACTGGAAGAGTAATCGCGGTTTTGCCCGAATCACGGGCAATAAAAAGCCCCGCACTGATGGCGGGGCTCTTGAGTCGGTCGCTCAGGACCTTGTGGCGAGAGGGCTTGCCACAAACAACAGGTATTACTGAGCGGCGATGCTGTACCCGTCGAACGCGGTCTGCTGCTGCAGGGCGGTGATGATGTTCTTGCGGTTGACCGCTTGCTCGGCGCCGCTGTTGTCCAGGAACGTCTCGCTTTCCAGTTCCGCCTCTTCGCCTTCGCCAACGAAGGTGAGGCCGAGGAATTCCAGGGCTTCACGGTCGACGCTCAGGCGCGAGCGCGGGGTGCGCAGCGGCAGGGTGACGCTAATGCCGTCCTTGCTGATGGTGAACACTTCGACTTCTTTCTTCGCCTTGGCGGCTTTGCTCTTGCCGCCGCTCGGGTTGCTGATGGCCTGGTGGGTCTGGTTCAGCACCTTCAGGGCCAGGCCGTAGACGATTTCCTGGAACGCCGGATCGTCCTTGAAGCTGGACAGGATGCGGCTGATCGGGAATTTGCCGCTCAGGTCTTCGAGGGCGGCGATATCGGCAGCCTCGGCGTCCTTGAGCTGCTTGAGCTGGCCCATCAGTTCGTAGGCTTTATCGTCATCGAAGCTGTCGTGGGCCTGGCGGATCGCGGCGCGCAGTTCGCGGATCTGGTCGCTTTCGCGGGTGGACTGGAACGCGTCCAGCACCATCTCGCTGATGGTCTTGGCCTGAGGCACGTGTTGTGAAAGATTGATGGAGTTTTCGTATTCCGCTTTGGACGACAAGGTGACTACGGTTTCAGCGGTATTGGAATCGGACATTGAAATTTCACTACTTCTTTGAACTTGAATAGGGGCGAAAAAGCCCGGGGGCTTTTTCAGGCCGACTAATCTATTGGACCGGGACGGCGTTGTCACGGATCAACAGGCGGCCGGTCATGTTTTTGCTCCCCTGTAGGAGCGAGCCTGCTCGCGATGGACGTTAACGATAACGCGTTCATTCTGGATGAACGCGGTGCCCTTGAGACCATCGCGAGCAAGCTCGCTCCCACAGTGGTTTGGGTTGTTCGCAGATCTTGCGTACACCCACTCACCCTGTGGGAGCGGGCTTGCCCGCGATGGGGCCCTGTCAGGCACCACAACTTTTCAGGCCTGCCGCGGGGTATTCAGGTTCATCGACCGCACCGCCAACGCAGTCGCTGTTTCTTCATCGATCGGCAGCGAAAACCGGAACGTCGCACCCCGCCCCGGCATATCGATCAACTGAATCTCGCGCCCGTGCAATTGCAGGATGCGATGCACGATCCGCAACCCCAACCCGCCATCACGGCGTGCGCCGCCGATATTGAACGGCCGCAGGAACAACCCTTCGCGCAGTTCCGGGGCGATGCCGGGGCCGGTATCGCTGACCGTGACTTCGATGAATGAGCCTTGCGGGCGCAGGCCCAGTTCGACCTCGCCACCGGCCGGGGTATGGCGCAGGGCGTTGTCGAACAGGTTGGTCAGCACCCGCTCGATTAGCCCAAGGTCGGCGCAGGCCGCCGAGACGTTGGCGGCAAAAGTGGCCTTCAACTCGACTTGACGCGCTTCGGCGGTGAGTTCGAATTTCTGGAAGATGTCCTGGGCCAGGTCAGTCAGGGAAAAGCGTTCCAGCACCGGCTGTACGAAGCCATGTTCCAGCCGCACCAGTTCCAGCAGCGACTGCGCCAGACCACCCACCTTGCGGCTCTGGTCCAGCGCGATGCCCAGATAGCGACGGCGGTCGGCAGGGGACAGCGTGGCGTCCTTGAGCGACAGGGTTTCCAGATAACCGTGCAACGAGGCCAGCGGCGTGCGCAAGTCGTGGGAGATGTTCGCCACCAGTTCGCGGCGCTCCTGATCCTGGCGGGTCAACGAGCGCCATTGCTCGCCCAGGCGTGTCTGCATCTGTCGGAACGCCGCATCGAGTACGGCGATTTCATCGTGGCTCGCGGCTTTTTCCACCGTGACGGGCAGGGCCGGTGTGACCGGCACCCCATCGATGTCGAACTGGCTGACGGTTTCGGTCAAGCGGCGTAACGGCCGGGTGATCAGGGCAAATGCGGTGAGACCAGCAATCAGGCACAGCAACGCCACCAGCCCGATGGACAACAGCGCGGTGTTGAGCGCTGCACTGGTCGCACCGCGTTCGGCCAGGCGGTCGTGGTCTTCACCGAGCAACACCACGTAGAGATAACCGGCCGGCTTGCCGTCGACCTTAAGCGGTGCGGCGCTGAACACCTTGCGCGCATCGGCGCTGCGCGGGTCGTCGCCGAGAATCGGCAGGGCATCGCCCCGCAACAGGCGCTGGATCGGCGCCAGGTCGATCCGTTCACGACGGATCCGGCCTTCGGGCGCGGCGCTGCCGACAATCTTGCCCTCGGTGTCCAGCAGGTACACCTCGACACTCGGGTTGACCTGCATCAGCTTGCTGAACAGGTCACGCACGGCATTGGGCATCAGGCCCTGTGTGTCCATCAACACCGTGTCGCGGGCGATGTGCTGCGCCAGGTCCCGGGACAAGCCTTGCACCACTTCCTGCTCATGCATCTGGTTGGAGCGCACCTGCATCCACGCCGACGTGCCGCAGCACACCAGCAGCAGCACGGCGAACACCAGGGACAGGCGTTGCGTCAGGGTCAGCCTCATGGCCGTGGTTCCTCCCCGGTGGCGAATTTGTAGCCGCGCCCCCAGACCGTGAGGATGCGCACCGGTTGCGCCGGGTCGGCCTCGATCTTGGCGCGCAGGCGGTTGATGTGGGTGTTGACCGTGTGCTCGTAGCCTTCGTGGCTGTAGCCCCACACGGCATTGAGCAGGTCCATGCGCGAAAACACCTTGCCGGGCTGGCGGGCGAAGAAATACAGCAAGTC
The DNA here is from genome assembly GCF_058794995.1 of Pseudomonas sp. GW823-FHT06E10. Lineage (NCBI taxonomy): Bacteria > Pseudomonadati > Pseudomonadota > Gammaproteobacteria > Pseudomonadales > Pseudomonadaceae > Pseudomonas > Pseudomonas sp. GW823-FHT06E10. The sequence goes on from NZ_JBXAHJ010000012.1 coordinate 83,435, forward strand.
GAACTCCCGGGGCGTGAGGTCCAGGCGTCGTCCATCGAGGGACACTTCGCGGGTGATCGGGTCGATGGCCAGGCCGTCGGTGAGCAAACTGCCGGCGTCCATTTTCAGGTTGCGCGCCATGGCATCGACCCGGCGCAGCAACGCCTTGACCCGGGCCACCAGTTCAAGCATGGAAAAGGGCTTGGCCAGATAGTCGTCGGCACCCAGTTCGAGGCCGAGAATCCGGTGCACTTCGCTGGAGCGCGCGCTGGTGATGATGATCGGCGTATAGCGGGCCATGGCGCGGGCGCGGCGGCAGATTTCCAGGCCGTCGACACCGGGCAGCATCAGGTCGAGGACCAGTGCGTCCCAGTTGCCTTGCTGCAGCAGGCGCATGCCTTCATTGCCATCGGCGCTGTGCACCACCTCGAACTGCTCGTCGCGAAGATGCAGGCAGATCAGGTCGGCGATATGCATATCGTCCTCGACCACCAGGACGCGTTTGGTCTGTTCCATACAGCTCAATCCTTCGGCGCATTGTGCGTAATGCCCCCTACTGTAGGAGCGAGCCCTGCTCGCGATGGGGGCCAACGATGACGCGGGACACCTGACACCCCGTGGCGCCCTCAGGTTCTTCGCGAGCAAGCTCGCTCCTACAGCTGTGGCATATGCATTGTGCGGGTTTTTCGGCGCCCGAGTTATCACGAATTGTTTAACTTCCCGTGAGGATTTGGCGATCACCCAAAGCCTAGGCTGTGTTCTATGAAACACCCCTGGATTTTTGGAGACGAACATGTTTTCACGACGGCAATTTCTTGTAGCGAGCGGCGGGCTGGGGGTGGCAGCCCTGGCGATCGGCCTGTTGCCGAAGTTTTCCACAGGCTCGGCCTTGATCAGTGAAGCCAGCGCAGCGGAGGTATTCGAAGTGATCCACAGCGACAGCGAATGGCACGCTCTTCTGAGCGACGAGCAGTACGAAATCCTTCGCGAAGAGGGCACCGAGCGAGCCTACAGCAGCCCGCTGAACAACGAGCACCGCGATGGCACGTTCGTCTGTGCCGGTTGCGAGCTGCCGCTGTTTTCCTCGGCGACCAAATTCGACAGCCGCACCGGTTGGCCAAGTTTCTGGGCACCGCTGGACAAGGCCGTGGCGACCCGCCAGGACCGTGCGTTCGGCATGGTCCGTGAAGAGGTTCATTGCCGGCGCTGTGGCGGGCATCTGGGGCATGTCTTCGACGACGGCCCGAAACCCACCGGCCTGCGTTACTGCATGAACGGCCTGGCGATGAAATTCGTGCCCAAGACGGTGTGATTCCATTCCACTCACTTTTTGCAGGTAATCGCCATGTGGCTGCTGGTCCTCGCTTATCTCGGTGGTGTGCTGACGATTGTCAGCCCGTGCATTCTGCCGGTATTGCCGTTTGTCTTCGCCCGCACCGGGCAACCCTTCGTCAAAAGCGGGTTGCCGCTGCTGGTGGGCATGGCGCTGACCTTCGCGCTGGTCGCCACGTTGGCGGCGGTGGGCGGCGGCTGGGTGGTGCAACTCAATCAGTACGGGCGCTGGCTGGCGCTGGTGTTCGTGGCGTTGTTCGGTCTGACGCTGTTGCTGCCGCAACTGGCCGAGCGTCTGACCCGGCCACTGGTGGCGGCGGGCAGTCGTTTGTCGGAGGCGGCGGGCGCCGATGCACGGCCACGTCCCGGTGCTTCGCTCCTGATCGGCGTGGCCACCGGCCTGCTGTGGGCGCCGTGCGCCGGGCCGATCCTGGGCCTGCTGCTGACCGGTGCGGCGCTGCAAGGCGCCAGCATTCAAACCACCTTTTTGCTGCTGGCGTACGCCGCTGGTGCCGCCACTTCCCTCGCGCTGGCCTTGTTGCTGGGCGGCAAAGTCTTCACCGCGATGAAACGCTCGATTGGCGCGGGCGAATGGCTGCGTCGCGGTCTTGGCGGGGCGATGCTGGCCGGTGTGGCAGCGATTGCCCTGGGTCTGGACACGGGGATTCTGGCGCGGTTTTCCACGGCGTCGACCAGTGGTATCGAGCAAGCGCTGGTGGAGAAACTGTCCGGCAAGTTACCGCGTAACAGCGGGGCGATGATGGCGCAAAACTCGACCTCCGCCGGCGCGGTGCAAGTGGCTGACAAAAACCCGGGCACCTTGCCGGTCGAAGGCAACCTGCCGTCGCTGGAGGGCGCCGTGCAATGGCTCAACTCGCCACCCCTCGATGCCCAGGCCTTGAAAGGCAAGGTCGTGCTGGTGGATTTCTGGACCTACTCCTGCATCAACTGCCTGCGCTCGCTGCCCTATGTGAAAGCCTGGGCCGAGAAGTATCGCGATCAAGGCCTGGTGGTGATCGGCGTGCATGCGCCGGAGTTTGCCTTCGAACGCGATGTCAGCAACGTCACCAAGGCCATGAAAGACCTGGGCATCAACTACCCGGTGGCCATCGATAACGAGTTCAAGATCTGGCGCGCCTTCAACAACGAGTACTGGCCGGCGCATTACTTTGCCGACGCCCAGGGACGCATTCGTTATCACCATTTCGGCGAAGGCGCGTACGCCGAATCGGAGCGGGTCATCCAGCAATTGCTGCGCGAGGCGGGGGCGGCCAAGGTCGCCGACGGGCTGATCAGTGCCAAGGCCGATGGCGTGCAAATGGCCCCGGACAAGGACGCCGTGCAGTCGCCGGAAACCTATGTCGGCTACCAGCGCGCTGAGCATTTCGTGCCCGAAACCGCGCTGGTGCCGGACAAGGTCGCGGCCTACAACCCGCCGGCGCAACTGGCCCTCAACGACTGGAGCCTGGGCGGTCAGTGGCATGTCGGCCCGGAGCGGGCCACCGCCAGCGCCCCGGCCAGCCGCATCGTCTATCGCTTCCACGCCCGTGATTTGCATTTGGTGCTCGGCCCTGGCGCCGATGGCAAACCGGTGCGTTTCAAGGTGCTGATTGACGGCAAGGCCCCCGGCGATGCCCATGGCATGGACGTGGCACCCGATGGCAGCGGCACCGTGACGGACCAGCGTTTATATCAACTGGTACGCCAGAGCGGCGGCGTGACCGACCGGACCTTCAGTATCGAGTTTCTTGATCCGGGTGCGTCGGCTTACGCCTTCACTTTCGGCTGATAACTGTTCAACGCTTCAGGAGTTCGCCCCATGAAAACACTCTTTACCTGGCGCCGTATCCTGCTGGGGCTGGCGGCTGCCGGCATCATCAGCCAATGCTCGGCCTTCTCTTTCGGCGGTGCCGAAAAGGCGGTCATCCTTCCACCGCCGGCCCTTGATGAAAGCACCCAGGCCCGCAGCGAAACCGCGGTGTTCGCCGGTGGCTGCTTCTGGGGTGTTCAAGGTGTGTTCCAGCATGTCAAAGGCGTGAAGAACGCCGTCTCCGGCTACGCGGGCGGGGCGGCCAATACTGCGCAATACGAGCGCGTCAGCAACGGCAATACCGGCCATGCGGAGTCGGTCGAAGTCACGTTCGATCCAGCCCAGGTCAGTTACGGCACCTTGCTGCAGATCTACTTTTCCGTGGCGCACAACCCGACCGAACTCAACCGCCAGGGCCCGGACAGCGGCACCCAGTACCGCTCGGCGATCTTTACCAAAAACGCTGAGCAGCAGCGGGTCGCACAGGCCTACATCACCCAGCTCGACGCCGCGCATGTCTTCGACAAACCGATCGTGACCAAGCTTGAAACCTTCAACGGTTTCTACCCGGCGGAGGAGGAGCATCAGGATTTCCTGACCGAGCATCCGACCTATCCATACATCGTGATCAACGATTTGCCGAAGGTCGCGCAGTTGAAACAGCTGTACCCGGATCGTTATCAGGAACAGCCGGTGCTGGTGAAGGCGGGGATGTAGTGAATGGGGAATCGACGACCCTGGCACTGAATCGTCGGTCAGCGGATCAGTGCTTGCCCCACAGCTGCATGGCGAATTCGACGAAACGGCGCAACTTCGGCAAACGGTGGCGATCCTGGGCATAGACCAGGTGCATCGGCCGGCTGGGCGGACAGTAATCGGGCATCAAGGCCAACAGCTTTCCGTCCTTGAGGTCCTGCTCGACCAAGGCGTCGGGCATCATCACGATGCCCATGCCGGTGCGCGCCGCTTGATGCAGTCCGGCGGAACTGTTGATCAGCATCGGCCCGCCGACCCCCACGCTGACTTCGCCATCGGGACCGGCCAGGCGCCATTCCTTTTGCACCGATTGCCAGTCATCTCCGGCCGGATAGGCAAAGGACAGGCAGTCGTGATGGCGCAGGTCTTCAGGTGTTTGCGGAGTGCCGCGACGGGCCAGGTAGTCCGGTGACGCGCACATGGTCAGGGTGTAGTCGATCAGCGGGCGGGCGATCAGGTTGGAGGGCTCAAGTGCCCCGAGGCGAAACGCTACATCGAGGCCGTTTTCCAGCAGATCCGGGCGTCGGTTAGTCAGCACCACGTCGAGTTTCACCCGCGGGTTTTGCCGGCTGAACTCACTCAATGCCGGGGCCAGGCGCTCGGTCCCGAAGGTCAGGGGCGCGGTGATGCGCAGGATGCCGCTCGGTTCGTCCAGAGCCTGCTCGGCCAGTCGCTCGGAATCGGCCACCAACCCCAGCACTTCCAGGCAGCGCTGGTAATACGCGGCGCCGAACTCGGTCAGCCGCTGGCGCCGCGTCGTGCGGTTGAGCAGGCGCACACCCAGCCGTTGCTCCAGGGCCTTGAGGTGATTGCCGACCATGGTCGTGGACATTTCACACTGCAAGGCGGCGGCGGTCATGCTGCCGGTCTCCACCACTTTCACGTAGACGGTCATTGCCTGGAATAAATCCATTATCAAGCTCTGCTTTTAAATGATTGAAGTTTTACGGTGTTTATCCAGCTCTGGTGGCTAACCATACTGCAAAAACACCGACCCTTGCTGGAGCTTGATGTCATGACCGCCGCCTGCCTGATGAGCACTTACCAACCCCTGGCCTTGAGTTTCAACAAGGGCCTGGGCACTCGCCTGTGGGATCAGGCCGGTCGCGAATACCTGGATGCGGTCGCCGGTGTGGCGGTGACCAACGTCGGCCACTCCCATCCGAAAATCGTTGCCGCCATTACCGAGCAGGCCGGGTTGCTGCTGCACACTTCGAACCTCTACAGCATCGACTGGCAGCAACGGCTGGCGCAGAAATTGACGCAGCTGGCGGGCATGGACCGGGCGTTTTTCAACAACTCCGGGGCCGAAGCCAACGAAACCGCACTGAAAATCGCCCGGCTGCATGGCTGGCACAAGGGCATCGAGCAGCCGCTGGTGGTGGTCATGGAGAATGCGTTCCATGGCCGCACCCTCGGCACCTTGTCTGCCAGCGATGGCCCGGCGGTGCGCCTGGGTTTCAACAAGCTGCCGGGGGATTTCGTCAAAGTGCCGTTCGGCGACCTCGGCGCGCTGGACAAGGTGCAACAGGCCTTTGGCTCGCGGATCGTGGCGATCCTGATGGAGCCGATCCAGGGCGAAAGCGGCGTGCAACTGGCGCCGCCGGGCTATCTCAAGGCCGTGCGGGAACTGTGCAACCGGCGCTCATGGCTGTTGATGCTCGATGAAATCCAGACCGGTATCGGCCGCACCGGCCAATGGTTCGCGTTCCAGCATGAAGGCATCGTCCCGGACGTCATGACCCTGGCCAAAGGCCTGGGTAACGGCGTGCCCATCGGCGCTTGCCTGGCCCGTGGCAAGGCGGCCGAACTGTTCACGCCGGGCAGCCACGGCAGCACGTTCGGCGGTAATCCGCTGGCCTGTCGGGTCGGATGCACCGTGCTGGATATCGTCGAAGAACAAGGGCTGCTGGAAAACGCCCGGCTTCAGGGGGCGCGCCTGCTCGAAAGATTGCGCACAGAACTGGCGGGCAACCCGAACGTCTCGCAAATACGCGGCCAGGGCCTGATGATCGGCATCGAACTCAAGCAACCGATCCGCGACCTGAGCCTGATCGCCGCCCGGGATCATGGCTTGTTGATCAACGTCACGCGGGGCAACACCATTCGCCTGCTGCCGCCGCTGACCCTTGATGAGCGGGAGGTGGAGATGATTGTCAGAGGGGTGGGTCGGGTAGTGAACGCTGGCTGAGGTTCTGCTCAGTAATGGTATCTGCACATCACGACGTGTATTTCTCCGTCTTCAATGGCGTAGACCAGACGATGCTCAGCCGTAATCCGGCGTGACCAGAACCCGCTCAAGTTATGCTTGAGCGGTTCGGGTTTTCCAAGGCCGTCGAAAGGCTCACGTTGGATAGCTTTGATCAACAGGTTGATACGTTTGAGCCCTGCCTTATCGTTCTGCTGGAACCAGAGATAATCGTCCCAGGCTTCAGGGGTGAACTCGATATTCATTCTTCAATCAGTTGCCTGGCTTTGGTTTTGCCGGCTCGCAGGTTACCGATTGATTTGATCAAGCGTTCAGCATTGGCTGGGGAACGGAGCAGATAGGCGGTCTCTTCGAGAGCGTTGTATTCGGCCAATGACATCATCACTACCGGCTCGCCTTTCTGACGAGTTACCAGTAGCGGGGCGCGATCTTCATTCACCCGGTCCATGGTTTGCGCCAGATGTGCCCGAGCGTTGGTGTAGTTGATGGTTTCCATGTGTTTGTCCTCGCTTGATGCAGAGAACGTACAGAAATGAGTACATGTTAGCAAGGCGATACCTACGAGTGGTTGTTACGTAGAAAGTGCATCCACATTTGTATCAAGTATCGCCGAATGTTCTTCAGGACGTTTCCGAGACAGGTGTAATCCCATTCTGAGCTACATGCCATCCATCAGGTTTGTGTCAGGCCACAGCTCCGGATACTTACGAGTGACGAGCTAGTGCGGTGATTTCCTCCCGGTCTTCCAGCCGGATTTTCGCACCGCAAAACCCCTCGAACAGTTGCTGATGCGCCGCAAACCCACTGGACCCCAGCCGCTGGCGATAACTGCCCGCCCACTCCAGCAAGGCGATAAGCAACAGGTCCTGTTCATCGCGCCCGCCCTCGCGTTGTCGAATGTTGGCCACGCATTCCTCGTCCCCTACACTCAGCCAGATCAGCGCAGTCGCTCGTGGCAGGATTTCACTGACGATCCAGCCGTAACCCCCTTCGATCACCCAGCGCTCTTCATCGGCAGCGATCCGCGCCATTCCCAGCGCTTCATTTCGGGGGCGGGGGATGCTGTGTTCGTCGGACAGCCAGTGAATCCGGTCGAGATCGGTCCAGGGCACACTCAATTGCTCGGCCAGCCGCTGCGCCAGCCAGCTCTTGCCGGAACCGGAATTACCAATGATCAGGGTGCGGGTGAGGTCCATGAGCGACTCCGATCAATTGTGGGATCACTCGCCGCTTTCGGGGGCCACCATCCGCGTCTTCGGCGAGCCATTGGCGTTGTGCTGAAAAATGTCCTGCGGCTGACCTTTTTCATTAAAGAACACCTGGCCGATCCCCGCCGAGTTCCATAGCCGCTCACCCGCTTCGGCGTGTTCGGGCACGTGGGGCACGATGCGCATGCGTCGACGCTTGGTCAGCCAGTTCAACGGTGAGCGTGGCGAGTACAGCCAGCGGTTGAGGCGGTCGAACCACTCGAGCAGGCTGGGCGGGAATTCATTCTTGATGCCGCTGCTGGTGATCTGCCAGATGCGCGGTCCGGCCTTGCGGTGGCGGATCAGCACTTCGTAGACGAAGGAATAGTGCACATCGCCCGACAGCACCACGTAGTTACCCGGGGTGCGCGAGTGGCGGAAAATGTTCAGGATCACCTGTGCCGCGCCGCGATGGGCCATCCAGTTTTCCGCGTCCACCAGCAGTGGATAACCGCACCAGCTGAATACCCGCTGCACGGTTTCAATCAGTTTGACGCCGAAGATCGGTGCCGGTGAAACGATGATTGCGCTCGGGTGGTCCAGCAGTTCCTGTTGCAGTTCGCTGAGGGCTTCCCAGTCGAGCAAACCGGAAGGCTGCTTGAGGTTCATCTCGCTGCGCCAGCGCCGGGTGCGGGTGTCGATCACCACCATGGCCGGGGTGGTCGGCAGCACGTAATGCCAGTGCTGAAACTTCAGCAGATCACTGATCAAGTCATCCTGAACCGTGCTGTCGAGGTGAAGGTCGCGTGCACTGTCGCTCAAGGCTCCGGACTTTTCCAGCAGGGTAGCGAACGCATCCGGGTTGTTGCCCCAGCCCTGGCACAACATGTACGCCAGCAGCGCGTTGCCGATGATGCGCCGGGAGAACGGATGGCCGTAGGCCGTTTCTTCCCATTGCGCGGAAAGGTTCCAGTCATCGGTGATGTCGTGGTCGTCGAAAATCATCAGCGTCGGCAGATGCGCCAGTGCCCGCGCGACGTCGCCAAGGCCTGCCTTGAAGGCATCGATGCGCGTCTGCTCAAGGGCATAGCGCTTGAGCCTTTGCGGCGTCAGCGTCGGTGCCTGGGGCGCGATCAGGGTCCAGGGCACTGGCGACCAGACCAACAAGTACATGGCCATGACTTCGGCGAAGGTCACCAGGTGATTGTCGGCGCTGCTGCTGGTGAAAATCGGCTTGCGCGCGCCACCGAAAAATCGCTCGCGCAGGGTTTCATTGCTTTGCAGTGCCGGCAGCAGATCCGCGCGGTGGTAGTAACTGGCCGGATGCTCGTAGAGCCTGGCGCTGTCGCTGACCACCGCGCCTTCGAGGTGCTCCCCGAACAGCCCCAGACGCGCGATCAAGGCGTGAATCGCCCGCAACATCGGCCCCGCGACATCGTCGGCGTAGACCTGATCGCCAGTCATCATCAGCAGTGCCGGGCGGTCCTTTGCCTCGTGTTCCTGGGCAAGCAACCGGTCGACGCACAGCAAGCCGTCTGTCGCCGGGTGATGAGGTTTGCGGCAAGAACCGTGCAGCAACTGATCGACCCGTGCGCGCAGGACGAAGTTCGGGCAATGGGCATCGCCATACAGCAGGTGCGGTGCCCAGTCGGCGATGCCTTTTTCTGTGCCATCGATCAGCAGGTCATAGTTGATCGATTCATCCCGGGGCAGGGCGCAATCGAGTTGCACATCGATCAAGTGCACAAAGGCATGAGCCCCCACCGCAATCACTGTGCATTGCCCGGTATCGAGTCGGATATCGCCGACGCCCTGCAAGCGCAAGGTCAGCGCCAGCGCCCGGGAACCCACCAGCCACAGCACCAGCCGCATGGGCTCAAGACGCCGCAACAGCGGGCCGGCCAGGACCGGCGGCAGGGCTAGGTGATCGTTGGGCAGTGGCAGTGCTTCGGACATCCGGGGTCAAGGCTCTTGGGGCATCGAGGCGGGCGATGATAGCGCAGGTGACGACCGGACCGGCTAGAACGATCCCGTTTCTGCCTGTCACCAAATGAAAAGCCATTGTCGTCTGATGAGAAGCGTCTCAACAGGCCTCGTCCTACAGTCCAATCAGCGCAATTCGATGCAACACGCCCATATTGCAGATTGGAGAATAAGAAAAATGGCCAAAGCCGTACGCTTCTACGAAACCGGTGGTCCCGAAGTTCTACGTTATGAGGACGTCGAAGTCGGCGAACCCGGTCCCGGCCAGGTTCGCCTTCGTCATGTGGCGGTTGGCCTGAACTATGCCGACACCTATTTCCGTAACGGTACCTACCCGATTCCGATGCCCAACGGCATGGGCGTCGAGGCCTCTGGCGTAGTCCAGGCCGTTGGTGAAGGGGTCACCAACGTCGAGGTCGGTGATCGCGTGACCTACACCGGTTTCCTCAACACCCTCGGCGCCTACAGCACCGAGCGCCTGATCCCGGCCGCGCCGCTGATCAAGCTGCCGGAAACCATCAGCTTCGAGACCGCTGCCGCGATGACCATGCGTGGCCTGACGTCCTCGTACCTGATGCGCCGCATCTACGACTTCAAACCGGGTGACAGCATCCTGTTGCATGCCGCTGCTGGCGGTGTCGGTCTGATCGTTTCGCAGTGGGCCAAGTTACTGGGCCTGAACGTGATCGGCACGGTTTCGACCGAGCAAAAAGCGGAAATCGCCCGGGCTCACGGTTGCGACCATACGATCAATTACAGCCATGAAGACGTCGCCGCTCGCGTTCGCGAACTGACCGATGGCGTGGGCGTCAACGTGGTGTTCGACAGCGTTGGCAAGAACACCTTCATGGGTTCGCTGGATTCGTTGAAACCCCGTGGCCTGATGGTCTGCGTGGGTACCGCGTCCGGCCCGATCCCGGCGTTCGACCCGGTGATGCTGGCGATGAAAGGTTCGCTGTACCTGACCCGTCCTGCCCTGGCCAACTACATCAGCGACCCTGCGGAAAAAGCCGCCCTGGCGGGTGAGTTGTTCGACCATGTCGGCAGCGGCCGGATCAAGATCGAGATCAACCAGCACTACGCCCTGCAGGACGCCGTGCAGGCCCATCGCGACCTTGAATCGCGCAAGACTACCGGCTCATCGATTTTCGTCGTTTAAGGAGCGGCCAGCCATGAAAGTCGAACAATTGACCTGCAGCATTGGCGCCGAACTGATCGGCGTCAACCTGGCCGACGCAGTGCATGACGATGGCCTGTTTGCCGAGATTCGTGCCCAGTTGCTCAAGCACCGCGTGGTGTTCCTGCGTGATCAGGACATCACCCGCGCCGAGCACGTGGCCTTCGCCCGGCGCTTCGGCGAGCTGGAGGATCATCCGGTGGCCGGCAGTGATCCGGAGCATCCGGGGCTGGTGCAGATCTACAAGAATCCTGACCAGCCGATGGACCGCTATGAAAACGCCTGGCACACCGACGCCACCTGGCGCGAAGCACCGCCGATGGGCTGCGTGCTGCGTTGCGTGGAATGCCCGCCAGTGGGCGGCGACACCATGTGGGCCAACATGGTCCAGGCCTATGCGAACTTGCCGGAAGACGTAAAGGTCAAGATCGCCGACCTGCGTGCCCGCCACAGCATCGAAGCGAGCTTCGGTGCCGCCATGCCGATTGAAAAACGCCTGGCGCTCAAGGCGATGTACCCGGACGCCGAACACCCGGTGGTGCGCACCCATCCGGAAACCGGCGAGAAGGTGTTGTTCGTCAACGCTTTCACCACCCACTTCAGCAACTACCACACCCCTGAGCGGGTGCGCTTCGGCCAGGACGCCAACCCCGGCGCCGGCGAGTTGCTGCGTTACCTGATCAGCCAGGCGTACATCCCTGAGTATCAGGTGCGCTGGCGCTGGAAGCCCAACAGTATCGCCATCTGGGACAACCGCAGTACCCAGCACTACGCCGTCATGGATTACCCGCCGTGCCATCGCAAGATGGAGCGTGCCGGGATTATCGGCGACAAGACGTTCTGATCGAACGCCACCTGCATCCGCACTCGCAGCATTCGCACTCGTAAACACGTCTGCCCGGCACGACCCCGGGTGGGCGGAACAATCATAAGAACTGGCATAAGAACTGGAGTTAACCATGCAATTCTTCGACGATTCCCTGCACCCCGAAAACATGGAAAAGGTAGTCATTACCGTGGCCCCGTACGGCCCGGAGTGGATGCCGGAAGACTTCCCGGAAGACATCCCGTTGACCATGGATGAGCAAGTCCAGAAAGCGGTCGAATGCTATGAAGCCGGCGCCACCGTGCTGCACCTGCATGTGCGCGAACTGGACGGCAAGGGCTCCAAGCGCCTGTCGAAGTTCAACGAGCTGATCGCCGGTGTGCGTGAAGCCGTGCCAGACATGATCATCCAGGTCGGCGGCTCGATTTCCTTCGCTCCGGAAAGCGATGGCGAAGCGGCCAAGTGGCTGTCCGACGACACTCGCCACATGCTGGCCGAGCTGACGCCGAAACCGGATCAGGTCACGGTCGCGATCAACACCACGCAAATGAACATCATGGAACTGTTGTATCCGGAGTACCTGAAGGGCACCTCCCTGGACAACCCGTTGATCCACGCCGCCTACAGCGAAATGACCGTACCGGCAGGTCCGGCCTGGGTGGCCGAGCACCTCAAGCGCCTGATGGACAACGGCATCCAGCCACACTTCCAGTTGACCGGCATGCACGCCATGGAAACCCTCGAGCGCCTGGTGCGCAGGGGCATCTACAAGGGCCCGCTGAACCTGACCTGGATCGGCATCGGCGGCGGTTTCGACGGCCCGAACCCGTTCAACTTCTTCAACTTCATCCACCGCGCGCCGGACGGTTGCACCCTGACTTCCGAATCGCTGCTCAAGAACGTCATGCCGTTCAACACCATGTCGATGGCCATGGGCATGCACCCGCGCGTGGGCAATGAAGACACTATCATTGATCACAAGGGCGATCGTTTCGGCTCGGTTGCACAGATCCGGCAAACCGTGCGCATTGCCCATGAACTGGGCCGTGAAATCGCCACCGGCAAAGAAGCCCGCGAGATCTACCGCATCGGCGTGCAGTACGAAACCATCGAAGAAACCCTGTTGGCCAACGGCATGGCCCCCAACCGCAAGGCTGGGCAGAAAGGTGTACCGCAACGCGGATGACCGAGGGTCGGGGCGAGAGGCCGTGACCTCTCGTCCGCCTGACCGTTACACGCTTGATAACAAAAATAAAACAAAGCTCTTGAGGAGGCTGCATGGCCTTTCACCCAATAGCCGCTGACGATGACGACTCCTGCGGAGTCGGCGTTGCGCGCCAATATGCCTGGATCGTCTTTGCCTTGACGTTCGGTCTGTTGATTTCCGATTACATGTCGCGTCAGGTACTGAACGCGGTATTCCCCCTGCTCAAGACTGAGTGGGCGTTGAGCGACGGACAACTGGGTCTGCTTAGCGGCATCGTTGCCCTGATGGTCGGCCTGCTGACATTTCCCCTGTCGTTGATGGCCGACCGCTTCGGTCGGGTCAAGAGCCTGGCGCTGATGGCTTTCCTGTGGAGCGTGGCGACCCTGGGTTGCGCACTGGCTCAGGACTACCAGCAGATGTTCATTGCGCGGTTCATGGTTGGCGTCGGCGAAGCCGCCTACGGCAGCGTGGGCATCGCGGTGGTGATTTCGGTGTTCCCCAAACACATGCGGGCCACCCTGGCCAGTGCCTTCATGGCCGGCGGCATGTTCGGTTCGGTGTTGGGCATGGCTTTGGGCGGTGCGATTGCCGCCAAGCTGGGCTGGCGCTGGTCGTTCGCCGGCATGTCGCTGTTTGGCCTGGTGCTGGCGATGCTCTATCCGCTCATCGTCAAGGAAGCGCGCATCGCGCCACGACGTGCCGCGCAGATTGCGAACAAGACGGCTGCCGCGGTCAAGCGTCCGCTGCGCACGCTGTGGTCCAGCCGTTCGGTGGTGTCGACCTACATCGCCAGCGGCTTGCAGTTGTTCGTCGGCGGTACGGTGATGGTGTGGATTCCCAGCTACCTCAACCGCTACTACGACATGCCTACCGACAAGGCCGGTGGCATGGCGGCAATCATCGTGTTGTGCAGCGGTGCGGGGATGATCCTGTGCGGCATGCTCAGCGATCGCCTGTGTCGGAACTCGCCGGAGCGCAAGGTCAGCCTGGCCATTGGTTTTTGCCTGGGCAGTTGCCTGTTGCTGTCGGCAGCGTTCGCATTGTCGGCAGGGCCTGTGCAACTGGCGCTGGTCTGTCTGGGCATGGCGATTGCCACCGGCACCACCGGCCCCGCCGGTGCGATGGTTGCCAACCTGACCCATTACTCCGTCCACGGTACGGCGTTCGCCACGCTGACCCTGGCCAATAACCTGCTGGGGCTGGCACCCGGGCCGTTCCTGACTGGCCGTGTGTCCGACCTCATCGGGCTGCATGCCGCTTTCCAATTAGTGCCACTGGTCAGCCTCGCGGCGGCAGCGGTGTTCTTCTATGCCAAGTGCCATTACCAAAAAGATATCGCCCGGCTTGAGGGTCAGAGCGTGCCTGAGCCTGTCAGTGCAGCCGGGATAGAGGTGAAGTTGTGAGTCGTCGTTTACGTATTGATGTGTTTTTCGATTTTATCTGCCCCTGGTGCCTGATCGGCAAACGCCAACTGGAGCATGCGCAGGTGCAGTTTCGCAGTCGCCACCCGGATGTGCAGATCACCACCGTATGGCATGGCGTGCAGTTGCTGCCCCAGATACCGGTAGAAGGTGAACCTTTCGCCGATTTCTACCGCAAGCGCCTGGGCAATGCCGACGCAATGACCATGCGTCAGAATCAGGTACAGCAGGCTGCCGGAGCGGTTGGACTGGCCATCGACCTCAGCCGTATCGAGACGATGCCCAACACCGCGGACGCCCATCGTTTGTTCGAGCGTGCCAGCGCACTGGGCAATGCCAGTCAGCGTGAAATGTTGCTCGAGCGACTGTTCGCCGCTTATTTCCTGAGACGTGAAAACCTCGGTTGCCGTGAGACCTTGCTTGCCATTGCCCGCTCCTGCGGCGTCGCTCCGGACGGGGTGCTCGATTGCCTGAAGGGCGATGCCACGCCGTTTGAAGGATCCCCCGACGCGACCAGTGGCGTGCCGAGCTTCAAGTTCGACAACCGCATGACGGTGATCGGCGCACAACCTGCTCAGGCGCTGCTCGCGGCCATGACCGAAGCCCTCAAGGAAAGTGATCGCGAGCGGCAGCCAGCATGACCCGACGCATTCCCGTGCCAGCCGGCAAACACCCGCAGGCTGGAGGCCGGGCGCTGTTCGAATTCGAAGACAAAAGCCTGGCGCTGTTCAACGTCGACGGGCAGTTGTTTGCCATTGACGACAGCTGCCCGCACCAGGGCTCTTCCCTATGCGGAGGGCGTCTTGAAGGCCGGGTGATTCAATGCCTCGCCCATGGTTTGCGCTTCGATTTGCACAGCGGCTACCTGCTCAACTCCAGGCAGGTCAAAGTCACCAACTACCCGGTCGAGATCATCGACGGCCAGGCGTTTATCGTCATCGCATCCGAGGAGTCCGCGCCATGAGCGCCATTGCTCTTACCCGTATCCATAGTCGCACGCGCGAACTGGCACCTGGGTTTATCGTCAGCCTGATCGTGGCCGCTGCCGCGTCGTTCTTGTCCGAGCACTACGGTGCGCCGGTCATGCTGTTTGCCTTGCTGTTGGGCATGGCCCTGAATTTTCTCGCCGATGACGGTCCCTGCAAGGCCGGTATCGAGTTCACCGCCCGCACCGTGCTGCGCATCGGCGTGGCGCTGCTGGGCATGCGCATCACCCTGGAGCAAATGGCCGCGCTGGGCTGGAAGCCGATTGCACTGGTGGTGATCCTGGTGGTGGTGACCATCAGCGTGTCTGTGATCGCCGCCAAGGCCCTGGGCTTCCAGCGCCTGTTCGGCATGCTCACCGGCGGCGCGACGGCCATCTGTGGCGCTTCGGCGGCCTTGGCGCTGGCAGCGGCGCTGCCGAACCATCCGCAGAAAGAGCGGGCGACCCTGTTCACCGTCATTGGCGTTTCGGCGTTGTCGACTCTGGCGATGATTGTCTATCCGATGATCGCCAACTGGCTGCAGTTGTCGCCGCAGGTGGCGGGTGTGTTCCTCGGCGCCACGATCCACGACGTGGCCCAGGTGGTCGGCGCCGGCTACAGCATGTCGACCGAGACCGGCGACACGGCCACGGTGGTCAAGCTGATGCGCGTTGCGATGCTGCTGCCGGTGATCGTCACTGCGGCGATGATCACCCGCATGCAGGGCGCCGATCCGACCGGCAAGCGCCCGCCGCTGTTGCCGTGGTTCGCCGTCGGCTTTCTGATTCTGGCCTGCATCAACAGCACCGGATGGATAGCGCCTGCGGTGCAGGGATCGGTCAACGAACTGTCGCGCTGGTGCCTGGTGATTTCCATCAGTGCCCTGGGCATGAAGACCCGCTTGCGCGAGCTGGCAGCGGTCGGGATCAAGCCGATTCTGCTGATGGTGGGGGAGACGGTGTTCCTGGTCGTGCTGGTGCTGTTGCTGCTGCGCTGGGGGCTCTGAACATCGGCAAGGATTAAAACCTGTAGGAGCGAGCCTGCTCGCGAAAAACCCAAGAGCACCGCGGGGCATCTGGTTTTACGCGTAATCGTTCACGACCATCGCGAGCAGGCTCGCTCCTACAGGGATTGCAGTTCCAATCTCGCGCTTTCGGCGACTGTACCAGCAGTCGCCGTTTTTTTTTGCCCTGCTGTCAGGACGGTTTCGCCCCAGCCTGCTTCTGCGCACGCCACGTCGCCGGCGGCATGCCGAACTGGCTGATGAACCAGCGGGTAAACGAACTCGCCATCGAGTAGCCGAGCATGTCGGCAATGCGGCTGAGGGAGTAGTTGGGGTTGTCCAGGTAACGCAGCACCAGGTCGCGGCGCACGTCGTTGATCACGTCGTTGAAGGCGCAGCCGTCGTCCTTGAGGCGGCGTTGCAGGGTGCGCACGTTCATGCCCTGGCTCTGGGCCACCTGCTCAATGGTGGCGCGCCCCATGGGCAACAGCAGGTAGATGGCCTTGCGCACCTCGAACAGCATCGAGGCGCCTTCGTGGTTCTGCAGCGAGTCGAGGTAGCCCTGGGCATAGCGGGCCATGGCCGGGTCTGCGTTGGGGTTGGTCATGTCGAGGCTGATGTCAGGGCAGACGATGCCGTTGAACTCGCTGCCGAACTCCAGGTTGCAGCCGAACAGCCGGCGATGCAGGTGCAGGTTGTCCGGTGGCTGGTGCATGAAGTTGACGCTGTAGGGATGCCAGTGTGAGCCCAGCAGGGCCGAGCACAGCCGGAACATTACACCGATGGCCAGCTCCGTGGCCTGGCGGCTGGGCATCGGCGTTTCGGTGACCACCTCTTCGCGAATGATCACCATCTTGCCGGCCTCCTCAATGAAGATGGCCAGCGAGTCATTCATCAGGTGCCGGTAATCCACTACGACCTGCAAGGCATCGCGCAGCGTGCGCTGGTGGCTGAGCAGCAGGCTGACCACGCCGAAGTCCGAGAGCTGGCGCGATTCGGCCATGCTCAGGCCGAAGGTCTGGCAGCCGCTGGCGGCGGCCGAGTCTTCCAGCAAACGGACGGCGGCATCGATATGGATTCGGTGTTCAGGGGCTTGGAGTTGGGCCCTGCTCAAGCCGACAGCGGCCAGCACGTCGCGCGGGTTGAAACCCAGGTACTGGGTGACCTCCAGGTAGTTGGTCAAGACAGCGGCGCGAACAAGCTTGGTCATGCGAAAGTCTTCCCTGTGCCGATGGCGGTTGGCGTGAGCGTGGCGACTATATCCAGCGTATCAACAGTTGAACAGTTGTCATGTCGTTGATGGATTTCATGCCATACGGTCACCAATCTTCTACGCTGCATGGAGCCATCAGCGCTCATCCGTTGATTACAGTGACCTTGCGCCAACCTGCGGGGATTTTCGACCAGTGGTCGCACTGTCCTGCTGTCGGACAATTTGTCATCAAAAGAAAAGTGCATGACGTCCAATGTAAAGCGCTTCGGGTGGGCGCTCTTTAATGTCGACACTACAAAAAGCCCCTGGCGAAAACAGCCAGTCGAGTTATCGAGAAAGCGAAGGTGTTGACCGTGGACAAACTGCAAACTGCCGCCACCATTCTGATCGTTCCGGGTCTGCGCGAGCACGTGGCCGAACATTGGCAAACATTGCTTGCCGCCAGGCTGAGCAACGTGCGCAGTGTTGCGCCGCTGGAGACCGACAAACTCGATTGCATGGCCCGTGTGCGGGCGATTCAACACGAACTCGAACAAATCGACGGCCCCGTGATTCTGGTGGCCCACAGCGCCGGCGTGCTGATGGTCGCGCATTGGGCTGCTCACTACAGCCGTCCGATCAAGGGCGCTTTGCTGGCCGCGCCACCGGACCTCGATGCGGTCTGGCCGTCAAACTATCCGTCTTCCGAAACCCTGCGTAGCCAGGGCTGGAATCCTCTGCCACAAGGCCCGCTGCCATTTCGCAGCATCGTGGCCGGCAGCACCAACGATCACTTGGCCAGCCTTCCTGCGGTCACCCGCATGGCAGAAGGCTGGAGCGCCGAATTGCTCAATCTGGGCGATGTCGGCCACCTCAATCCGGCCGCAGGATTTGGCCACTGGCAGCAAGCTGAAGCACTCATCCTGGAGCTGGATCGCTAGTACAAGGAGCTGGACTGGCAGTACGCCAACCGGCATTTGCCCTCATTCCTTAAACGCAAACCCATCAATGTTTGCGCGAGGGCGGCTGCGCTTAAAACAAAGACAAAAAAGCGGAGACAACGCAATGCACAACAATAAGAGTCACGGCTTCACCGCTCCACGCTACACCTTGCTGGCCTCAGCCATTCTCGCGGCAACGGTACCTGCGGCCCATGCGGTCGAGATCGAGACGGGGAATCCGGACTGGAACGTCCGCGTGGATAACACCATCAAGTACAACTATGGCGTGCGCACCGAAAGTGCCGACAAACGCATGTTGGGAACGCCGAACAATAACGACGGCGACTACAACTTCCGCAAGGCCGGGACCAACATCACCAACCGTATCGATCTGTTGACCGAAATGGACGTGGTCTACAAGAACGC
The DNA here is from genome assembly GCF_058794995.1 of Pseudomonas sp. GW823-FHT06E10. Lineage (NCBI taxonomy): Bacteria > Pseudomonadati > Pseudomonadota > Gammaproteobacteria > Pseudomonadales > Pseudomonadaceae > Pseudomonas > Pseudomonas sp. GW823-FHT06E10. The sequence continues at coordinate 101,849 of NZ_JBXAHJ010000012.1, forward strand.
CATGGGCTTTCGCGTCAGCGCCGCCAGCTGGTACGACAAGGCCTATGACAACACCGGCTCCAACTCCAACCCGTTCGTCAACGGCAATGGATCGACCTCGGGCCTGATCGCCAATGACCCGCGCCTGGCAGGGGTCACCCGTGACAACGTCGGCAACGGCAGCTCGCACCTGAGCAATTATGCCCAGCGCTACTACAGCGGTCCTTCGGGCGAAATCCTCGATGCCTTCGTGTTCTACAGCACCGAAGTGGGCGAGGAGTCGATGTTCAGCGCCAAGGCCGGTCAACACAACGTGTTCTGGGGCGAGACCATTCTCAACCCGGTGCACTCGGTCAGCTATGGCCAGTCCGGCCTCGACCTGGCCAAGCTTGCCGCGTCGCCGGGTACCGAGGCCAAGGAACTGTTCGTTCCGCGTAACCAGGTGTCGATGTCGTTCACCGTCAATCCCGAGCTGACCGTGGGTGCCCAGTATTTCCTGAATTGGGATGCCGCGCGTCTGCCGGAAGCGGGCACCTATTACGGTGGTTCCGACCTGGTCGGCTTCGGCGCGCAATCGTTCCTGCTGGGCAACACCAACGCCGTGGTACCGGGCAGCCCGCTAGGTTGTGGCCTGGCGCCGTGCAACGCCTTGACCAATGTGCGTCGTGGCAAGGACCTGACTCCGCATGACAGCGGTGACTGGGGCGTCATGGCCAAATGGTCGCCGGCCTGGCTGGATGGCACCCTCGGCGTTTACTACCGCGAAACCTCGGAAATCCTGCCACAAGCCTATCTGGACGCCAGAGGCATTACCTCGGCCAACCCGAACGGCACCCGTCCGGCGGGGCAGGTGCCAGCGGTGATCAACACCCTCAATTCGCTGGACACCGCCACCTATCAACTGGCCTATGCCGACAACATCAAGATCCTTGGCTTGAGCTTGTCCAAGGACGTGGGTGGCGTGAGCGTGGGTTCGGACCTGAACGTTCGTCACAACATGCCACTGGCCAGTATCCCGGCGATCGTCAGTACCCGCAGCCCGCTGGGCCTGGGGCAAGGGCTTGGCCTGCTGCCTGCACGTACGGACGCCACCGGTGTGGTCTATGACACCCCGAGCCGTGGCGACAGCATGAGCGCCACAGGCGACACCCTGCACTGGACGCTCAACGGTCTGATGACCCTGCCGAAAACCCCGGTGTTCGATCAGGCGACTGTGCTTGCCGAGCTGTACTACAGCAACCTGCTCAAGCTCGATAGCAAGAACGAAGCGCTCTACAAGGGTAAGGACAGCTATCGCGGCATCGACGCGCCGACCCGTGACAACTGGGGTCTGGCGGTCAACTTCACACCGACCTGGTACCAGGTCTTCCCGGGTGTCGATCTCAACGCGCCGATGTCCGTCAACGTCGGTCTCGATGGTGTGTCGCCGGTCTCCGGTGGCGGTGCCAAGGACACCGGCAACTATGCCGTGGGCGTGGGTGCCATTGTCTACAACAAATACTTTGTCGACCTGAAGTACGTGGACTCCTTTGGCGAAACCGACAAGTGCAACGTCAGCGGTGTGAGCACCGGCTCCAAGGGCGGTGACGGCTCCACCCCGAACGCCTTCAGCGGCAACGAAAACTACGCCTGTTACGCAGGTGGCTACTCGTCCTTCTCCGGAGGTGGTGCCACGACTGAGGACCGTGGCGCCGTGTACCTGACGATGAAAACAACATTCTGATTCACCACTGATTTGCTCAATGCAAGCAGGAGAATAACAAGATGAAATTTGTAAAAACCGTGTTGGCCGCTTCGCTGGCCATGGTCTTCGCCGCTCAGGCACAGGCTGCTGTTTCAACTCAGGAAGCTGCCAAGCTGGGCACCAGCCTGACACAGGTAGGGGCTGAAAAAGCCGGGAACGCTGATGGTTCCATTCCTGCCTACAACGGTGGCCTGACCACCCCGCCGGCCAGCTTCAAGGCCGGCGACAGCATGCGCCCGGACCCGTTTGCCAGTGAAAAGCCGGTACTGGTGATCGACGGCAAGAACGTCGATCAGTACAAGGGCATGCTCACGGCGACCACGGTAGAACTGGCCAAGCGTTTCCCGACGTTCCGTGTCGACGTGTTCCCGACGCACCGCACCGTTTCGCTGCCTCAAGCGATCCTGGATAACGGCGTGAAGAACGCCAGCGGCGCAAAGTCCCTGGAAGGTGGCCTGGCCATCGACAACGTGCTGCCGGGCATTCCATTCCCGATTCCGCAGTCGGGCAACGAAGCGATGTGGAACTTCCTGTTGCGCTACCAAGGCGTCAGCATCAGCTCCAAGTACGACTCCTGGAACGTTGACTCCGCGGGCGTTCCTAGCCTGGCGACCACCGGGCAAGCGAACATCTCCTACCCGATCTATGAAAACCTCTCGCAGCCGATCAGCAGCGCCGACGTGTACTACCAGATGAAGCTGGCATACACCGGCCCTGCGCGCCGCGCCGGTGAGGCGATCATGCTCAAGGATGCCGCCAACCCATTGCAGCAACCGCGTCGCGCCTGGCAGTACTTGCCGGGGCAGCGTCGAGTGAAACTGGCTCCGAGCCTGGCTTACGACACGCCAAACCCGGGTACCGCCGGTGCGGGCACCTACGATGACGTGTTCGTCTTCAACGGTGCGCTGGATCGCTACGACTGGAAGCTGGTGGGCAAGCAGGAAATGATCGTGCCCTACAACACCTACAAGCTGACCTACGTCCAGGACCCTAAATCGCTGACCACTGCCAATCACCTGTCACCGGATTTCGTACGCTGGGAAAAACACCGTGTATGGGTCGTCGAAGGCAACCTCAAGGCCGGTGCTCGTCACATCTACCAGAAGCGCCGCTTCTACCTCGACGAAGACAGCTGGACCGCTTTGGCCTCGGATCAATATGACGCCCGTGGTCAGCTCTATCGCGGTTCCTTCGCCTTCCTGAGCCAGAGCTATGACAAGCAGGTTCCGGACTCCACGCCGTTCATGATCTACGACCTGGTCGGTGGTTCCTACAACATCAACGGCGTAGTCGGCCCTTACGGCGGCATCAAGTACATCGAGCCGCTCTCCAAGGCCCAGTGGTCTTCGGAATCCCTGGCCGGCGCCGGTATTCGCTAAGCCAACCGCAAGCAGACGCTCGCACGATCCACTGTGGGAGCGAGCTGTGGCGAGGGGGCTTGCCCCCGTTGGGTTGCGAAGCAGCCCCAAAATTTCCGATGTATCGAAGATCTTGTGAGTGCTGCGCACTCAAACGGGGGCAAGCCCCCTCGCCACAGCTCGCTCCCACATGACCTGCACGGCGCAAGGTTTGAACGTCAGGCACACCGATGTGTGTCCCGGCGCGGTTTTCCGAAGAGGACGCAGCATGTGTTCGTATAAAAACAATATTTTGCAGCTGGCGTTTGGCGTTGTGCTCGGCCTGTCGCAGGGCATCGCCCAGGCGGCCGATTACGTCGATGTACTGGACCTGCCCGCCAGAGTCAGTGCCTTGGCGATCAACAGCCCGTTGTCCGGCATGACCCGCGCCGGCGGGCGTGTGATTGCCGTCGGCCAGCGTGGCCATATTCTGTTTTCCGATGATTCGGGAAACCACTGGCAACAGGCCGCCGTACCGGCCAGTGCCGACCTCACTGCGGTGAATTTTCCGACCACCACCCAAGGCTGGGCGGTGGGTAATGACGGCGTGGTGCTGCACAGCAGCGACGCCGGCGCAACTTGGCAAAAGCAACTCGACGGTCGTCAGATCGGCGCCTTGCTGGTCAAGCATTACACGGCGCTGGCCAGCGCCGAACCGGGCAATGAGCAATGGCCCCAGTTGGCCATGGAAGGCCAACGACTGGCCGATCAGGGCGCGGACAAACCGCTGCTCGGCGTCTGGTTCGCCAACGACAAAACCGGCTATGTGGTCGGGGTATTCAACCTGATCCTGCGCACCGACGACGGTGGCCTTACCTGGACGCCATTCCAGGACCGTACCGACAACCCCCAGGGTTTCCACCTCAACGCCATCGCCTCTACCGGCGACAGTGTGTACATCGCGGGCGAGCAAGGCCTGCTGCTCAAATGGGACGACAGCGTCCAACGCTTCAATGCGGTACCGACGCCTTATCAAGGCAGCTTCTTCGGCGTGCTCGGCAAGCCTGGCGAAGTGCTGATCTATGGCCTGCGCGGCAACGTGCTGCGCAGCACCGACGGCGGCCAGAGCTGGACCGCACTGGACACCGGCCTGCACGTCAGCATCACCGCAGGCCTGATCGATGCCCGTGGCAATTATCGCTTGTTCACCCAGGGCGGGCAGATGCTGGTCAGCCAGGGGACGGGCGCGCAGTTGCATCTGAAGCAGCAACCGGCACCGACCCCGGTCGCCGGTGCCACCCAGTCCGCCGATGGCGCCTTGGTGCTGGCAGGCAGCCGTGGTGCCCGGACGCTGTCCGCCGATCCAGCCCTCGAACCCTAAGAGCGAGAACCCAGACATGGGCAACATCAAACAAGACGCCATGCCGGTGATCCGCGAACTGCGGGATTTCGACCACCGCTCCGGCAACCTCCTCGAACGGCTGGTGTTCAACTACCGCCCGCTGTTCATGCTGCTGATGGCGCTCGCCACCGTGGTGCTGGGCTTCATGGCCGTGACTCGCCTGGAGTTGCGCCCAAGCTTCGAAAAAATGATTCCGCAGAGCCAGCCGTACATCCAGAACTTCCTGGAAAACCGTGCTTCCCTGCGCGGCTTGGGCAACTCGGTGCGGGTGGTGGTCGAGAACACGAAGGGCGATATTTTCGACCCCGGCTACCTCGACGTACTCAAGCAGGTCAACGACCAGCTGTTCCTCACCGAAGGTGTCGATCGCGCCTGGATGAAGTCGCTGTGGAGCCCGGCGGTACGCTGGACCGAAGTCACCGAGGACGGTTTCCAGGGTGGCCCGGTGATGCCCGACACCTATTCGGGGCAGCCTGAACAGATCGAACAGTTGCGCCAGAACATCTCCCGCGCCGGTGTGGTGGGCAGCCTGGTAGCCAGTGATTTCAAGTCGACCATGCTGATCGTGCCGCTGATGGACAAAGCCGCCGCCGGCGGTCAACGCATCAACTACCACGCCTTCTCGCAGATGCTCGAAGAGCAGTTGCGCGACAAGATCGAATACGCCGGTGACAGCGCTGCGCGTAAATCCGGGGTCGAAGGCACCGGCCATTACAAGGTGCGGGTGATCGGCTTCGCCAAACTCATGGGCGACCTGATCGACGGCCTCATTCAAGTGATGATGTTCTTCGGCCTGGCCGTCGTCACGTCGCTGATCATCATCTACGCCTACACCCGTTGCGTGCGCAGCACCCTGCTGGTGGTCGGCTGCTCGCTGGTCGCGGTGGTCTGGCAACTGGGTATCGTCGCCTGGCTCGGCTACGCCATCGATCCGTACTCGGTGCTGGTGCCGTTCCTGATCTTCGCCATCGGTGTGTCCCACGCGGCGCAGAAGATGAACGGCATCATGCAGGACATCGCCCGCGGCACCCACAAACTGATCGCTGCGCGCTACACCTTCCGCCGTCTGTTCATCGCCGGTGTCACCGCGCTGTTGGCCGACGCCGTGGGCTTCGCCGTGTTGATGCTGATCGATATTCCGGTGATCCAGGACCTGGCGATCACCGCCAGCATCGGCGTCGCGGTGCTGATCTTCACCTCGCTGTTGCTGATGCCGGTGGCGCTGTCCTATGTCGGTGTGGGCGCAAAAGCCGCCGAGCGTGCGCTGAAAATCGACAACCGCGCCGAACACCACAAAGGCTTCGGCAAACTGTGGGACCTGCTCGACCGCTTCACCACGCGCAAGTGGGCCACCGGTGCCGTATTGGCCGCAGTGTTGATGGGCATCGGCGGTTTCATGGTCAGCCTGAACCTGAAGATCGGCGACCTGGAAAGCGGGGCGCCGGAGCTGCGCGCCGACTCGCGCTACAACCGCGACAACGCCTACATCACCAGCCACTACGCGCTGTCCAGCGACCTGTTCGCTGTGATGATCAAGACCGCGCCGGAAGGCTGCCTGAACTACAAGACCCTGGTGCTCGCCGACCGCCTGGCCTGGGAGCTGCAACAGTATCCGGGCGTGCAGGCGACCGCGTCCTTGGTCAACGCGGTACGGCAGATCACTGCCGGTACTTATGAGGGCAACCCCAAGCTCAACAGCATCCAGCGCAACCAGGACGTGCTCAACTACGCCGCCCAGCAAGCCTCGGTCAACTCGCCGGAGCTGTTCAACACCGACTGCTCGCTGATGCCGGTGATCACCTTCCTCAAGGATCACAAGGCTGAAACCCTCGATGCCGTGGTGGCGATTGCCGACAAGTTCGCCAGGGAAAACAGCAGCGAGGATCGCCAGTTCCTGCTCGCCGCCGGTACCGCCGGGATCGAGGCCGCGACCAACATCGTGGTGCGCGAAGCCAACCGCACCATGCTGCTGTACGTGTATGCGGCGGTGACGCTGTTCTGCCTGATCACCTTCCGCAGTTGGCGCGCCACACTGGTGGCCCTGTTGCCGCTGGTGCTGACCTCGATCCTTTGCGAAGCCTTGATGGTGGCCATGGGTATCGGCGTAAAAGTCGCGACCTTGCCGGTGATCGCCCTCGGGGTGGGTATCGGCGTCGACTACGCCTTGTACCTGCTCAGCGTGCAATTGCACTTCCAGCGCCAGGGCTTGCCGCTGTCCCAGGCCTATCGCAACGCCGTGTCCTTCACCGGCAGAGTGGTCGGACTTGTGGGCATCACCCTCGCCGCCGGTGTGGTGTGCTGGGTCTGGTCGCCGATCAAGTTCCAGGCCGACATGGGCATCCTGCTGACCTTCATGTTCCTGTGGAACATGCTCGGCGCGCTGATCCTGATTCCCGCTCTGTCGTACTTCCTGCTGCGCGAACGGGCACCCAAGCCCGGTTCTGTCGCGGCAACCGAAAACACCGAATCCACTGAACGTCCCGGCATGCCCCATGCCGTGACCACTTCCGAGTAAGCCAAGATGTCTGATTACAAAGCTCCCCTGCGCGACATGCGCTTCGTACTCAACGAGGTTTTCCAGGTGTCCCGGCTCTGGGCACAATTGCCCGGCCTGGCCGACGTGATCGATGAAGAGACCGCCGCCGCCATCCTCGAAGAGGCCGGCAAGATCAGCGGCGAAGTGATCGCGCCACTGAACCGCGCCAGCGACGAACAGGGCTGCACCTGGAACGACGGCGCGGTCACCGCACCGGACGGTTTTGCCCAGGCCTATCAAGCCTTCGCCGAGGGCGGTTGGGTGGGTGTCGGCGGTGATCCGCAGTACGGCGGCATGGGCATGCCCAAGGCGATTTCGGCCCAGGTCGAAGAGATGGTCAACTCGGCCAGCCTGTCGTTCGGCCTGTACCCGATGCTGACCGCCGGCGCCTGCCTGTCGATCAAGGCCCACGCCAGTGAAGAACTGAAAGCGGCTTACTTGCCGAACATGTACGCCGGCACCTGGACCGGTTCGATGTGCCTGACCGAAGCCCATTCCGGCACCGACCTGGGCCTGATCCGCACCAAGGCCGAACCCCAGGCCGATGGCAGCTACAAGGTCAGCGGCAGCAAGATTTTCATCACCGGTGGAGAGCACGACCTGACGGAAAACATCATCCATCTGGTACTGGCGCGGCTGCCCGATGCACCGGCAGGCCCAAAAGGCATCTCGCTGTTCCTGGTGCCGAAAGTGCTGGTCAACGCCGACGGTTCGCTGGGTGAAAACAACGCGCTGTCCTGCGGCTCCATCGAACACAAGATGGGCATCAAGGCCTCCGCCACCTGCGTGATGAACTTCGATGGCGCCACCGGCTGGATCGTCGACGCACCGAACAAAGGCCTGGCGGCGATGTTCACCATGATGAACTACGAGCGTCTGGGCGTGGGCATCCAGGGTTTGGCCCAAGGCGAGCGCTCGTACCAGAACGCCGTCGAATACGCCCGTGACCGTCTGCAAAGCCGTGCGCCAACCGGTGCGCAATTCAAGGACAAGGCCGCCGACCCGATCATCGTGCACCCGGACGTGCGCCGCATGCTGCTGACCATGAAAGCCTTGAACGAAGGCGGCCGTGCGTTCTCCAGCTACGTGGCCCTGCAACTGGACATCGCCAAGTACAGCGAAGACGCACCGACACGCCAGCGCGCGCAGGATCTGGTATCGCTGCTGACGCCGGTGGCCAAGGCCTTCCTCACCGACATGGGCCTGGAAACCACCATCCATGGCCAACAGATCTTCGGCGGCCACGGCTACATCCGCGAGTGGGGTCAGGAGCAACTGGTGCGTGATGTGCGCATCACCCAGATCTACGAGGGCACCAACGGCATCCAGTCCCTGGACCTGGCCGGGCGCAAGATCGTCGGCAGCGGCGGGGCGCTCTACCGCTTGTTCGCTTCGGAAATCCGCAACTTCACCGCCAACGTTGGCGCCGACCTTGCCGAGTTCATCCAACCGCTGAACGCCGCCGTCGACACTCTCGACGACCTGACCGCGTGGCTGCTGGACCGGGCACAAAACAACCCGAACGAAATCGGTGCGGCCTCGGTCGAGTACCTGCATGTGTTCGGCTACACCGCTTACGCCTACATGTGGGCGCGTATGGCCAAGGCGGTCATAAGCGGCGATGCCGAGGACGATTTCTACACCAGCAAACTGGCCACCGCGCGTTTCTACTTCGCCCGGTTGCTGCCGCGTATCCACTCGTTGAGCGCATCGGCCAAGGCCGGCAGCGACTGCCTCTACGAGCTGCAAGCCGATCAGTTCTGATCGAAAGGACAAGGAACCTTAAACATGATGGCGACAAAAATAATTCCGCCCGCCGACGGCGCCTATGCCTACCCCTTGCTGATCAAGCAATTGCTGCTGTCCGGCGTGCGCTACGAGCCGGGCCGGGAAATCGTCTACGCCGACAAGCTGCGCTACAGCTACGAGACCCTCAACAAGCGTATTCGCCGCCTGGCCAATGCGCTGACGGCGGCCGGGGTCAAGGCCGGTGACACCGTGGCCCTGCTCGATTGGGACAGCCACCGCTACCTGGAATGCTTCTTCGCCGTGCCGATGATCGGCGCGGTGCTGCACACGGTGAACATTCGCCTGTCGCCGGAGCAGGTGCTGTTCACCATGAACCACGCCGAGGATGACCTGGTGCTGGTGCATGATGATTTCCTGCCCCTAGTCGAGCAGATCCACGGTCGGCTGGAAACCGTAAAAGGCTATCTGCAGCTCACCGATGACGAGCCGACCACGACCTCGCTGCCGGTGCTGGGCGAGTACGAGAACCTGCTGTCCCTGGCTTCGGACCAGTACGACTTCCCCGATTTCGACGAGAACTCGGTCGCCACGCTGTTCTACACCACCGGCACCACCGGCGACCCGAAAGGCGTGTACTTCAGCCACCGCCAGTTGGTGCTGCACACCCTGAACGCCGTCGGCACCCTGGGCGTCTATCAGGGCCAGCCGCTGCTGCGCTCCGACGACGTGTACATGCCGATCACGCCGATGTTCCATGTGCATGCCTGGGGCGTGCCGTATGTCGCGACCCTGATGGGCATCAAGCAGGTCTACCCCGGCCGCTACGAACCCAACAGCCTGGTCAAGCTGTACCGTGAAGAGAAGGTGACCTTCTCCCACTGCGTGCCGACCATCCTGCAGATGATCCTCAACTGCGAGGAAGGCAAGGCGACCCGTTTCGATGGCTGGAAAATGCTCCTGGGCGGCAGCGCGCTGACCCTCGGCGTGGCCAGCGAAGCCAATGCCAAAGGCATGGTGGTGCACGCAGGCTATGGCATGTCCGAGACCTGCCCGTTGCTGTGCCTGACGTACCTGCGCGATGAAGACCTGCAGCTGTCCGCCGAAGCGCAACTGCCGATCCGCATCAAGACCGGTACCCCGGTGCCATTGGTCGACCTGAAAATCATCGACGCCGAGGGCAACGATGTGGCCCATGATGGCGAATCCTTGGGCGAGATCGTGGTGCGCGCGCCGTGGCTGACCCAGGGCTATCTGAAAGCCCCGGACAAAGGCGCGGAGCTGTGGCACAACGGCTGGTTGCACACCGGCGACATGGCCTCGATCGACAAGCTGGGCGGCGTGGAAATCAAGGACCGCATCAAGGACGTGATCAAGACCGGCGGTGAGTGGATCAGTTCGCTTGAACTGGAAAGCCTGATCAGCGAACACCCGGGCGTGATGTCCGTCGCCGTGGTGGGCATTGCCGACGAACAATGGGGCGAACGCCCGATGGCCATGGTCGTTTGCGAGCCGGGGCAATACCTCGACCGCAAGATTCTGGAGACGCACCTGCAAGCCTTTGTCGATGGCGGCCGCATCAACAAATGGGCGATTCCCAAGCAGTTCAAGTTCGTCGCCGAAATCCCCAAGACCAGCGTCGGCAAGATCAACAAGAAGCTGATTCGGGAAACTGAAGCGAACTGACACGAACTGACCCGAACACTGTAGGAGCGAGCTTGCTCGCGATGGACTCAAGGGCGCCGCGTTTATCCTGTAAACACGCGTTATCGTTCACGACCATCGCGAGCAAGCTCGCTCCTACAACGAGTCCAGCAGCAGGCGGTTTCTGGATAGCCCGGTTGGCGTCATCTTTGTCATAGTCCTCGTCAGAGATAACGCCCCGTTAGTCGCAGTTTTCAGCGCCTGTGCCAAGCTGAACGGGGTATTAGCGCCGGGCATTCAAATGTCGGCCAGTCAACCCCCAGGAAGCCCATGCCATGAACCTCGCCCGTGCATCAAACGTCCGCCACGAGTTCTACAAAGCCGTCTGGTTCTATTTAAAAGTGGTCTGGCCGATCTTCTCGATACTGCTTTTGGTGATCATTGCGTTCGGCCTCATCATCGCCCACCTGGAAGGCTGGGGCCCGTTAGACGGTATCTACTTCGCCTTCGTGACCGGCCTGACCATCGGCTATGGAGAGCTGGTGCCCAAACTGGGTGTGTCGCGAGTGCTGGCGATCCTGCTGGGTTTCAACGGCGTGCTGATGACCGCGACATTCGCGGCGATCAGTGTCCGGGCCATTGAAGTGACGGTGACGGCGGCGAGGAAGGAGGAATAGGGTGTAGCCTGGTCAACCCAAAGCCAAACCCCAACACAAAACCCCTGTGGGAGCGAGCTTGCTCGCGATAGCGGTGTATCAGCCAGCAAAAATGCTGAATGTTAAGCCCTCATCGCGAGCAAGCTCGCTCCCACAGTTTTTTGCAGCCAGCAGGCTAAGCCTCCCAACCCGCCCCAGTCACCGCCGCCTGCACCAGCGGGTGCAAGTCCGCCCCCTGATGTTCCGTCTGCCAGGCCAGCAACTCCTTGCGCATGCTGGGCGCCCAGTACATCTGCATATGATTGCGCACACTGAGCACCGCCTGTTGCTGGTCCGGCTGGCTGGCGAAGTACTGGGCGATCTGGTTGGCCATCTTGATCAGGTTGTTCGTGCTCATCGGCGTACCTCCGCTTTGGCGCCACGGCCCCGGTCCTTGAGCAGACGATGCTGTTCATCGCTGAATTCCTGGAAGCGTTTTTGCCACTCCGAAGGGTGATAAACGCGGCTGACTTCCACGGCGGTGACCTTGTACTCCGGACAGTTGGTGGCCCAGTCAGAGTTGTCGGTGGTGATCACGTTGGCGCCCGATTCCGGGAAGTGGAAGGTGGTGTACACCACACCCGGGGCGACCCGTTCGGTGATCCGCGCACGCAGCACGGTCTGGCCGGCGCGGCTGCCGATACCGACCCAGTCACCTTCGTTGATACCACGGCTTTCGGCGTCGGTCGGGTGGATTTCCAGGCGGTCTTCGTCATGCCAGGCGACGTTGTCGGTACGCCGGGTCTGGGCGCCGACGTTGTACTGGCTGAGGATGCGCCCGGTGGTCAGCAGCAGCGGATAGCGACTGTTGACCTTCTCCTCGGTGGGCACGTAACCGGTGAGCATGAAGCGCCCCTTGCCGCGCACGAATTCCCCGATGTGCATGGTCGGCGTGCCGTCCGGTGCCTCGGCGTTGCACGGCCATTGCAGGCTGCCGTGGCTATCCAGTGCGGCGTAGCTGACGTTGGTGAACGTCGGCGTCAGGCTGGCGATCTCATCCATGATTTGCGACGGGTGCGTGTAGTTCATCGGGTAACCCAAGGCATTGGCCAGGGCCACCGTGCCTTCCCAGTCGGCCTTGCCGCCCAACGGGTCCATGACTTTGCGTACCCGCGAGATACGCCGCTCGGCGTTGGTGAAGGTGCCGTCTTTTTCCAGGAACGAACTGCCCGGCAGGAACACATGGGCAAACTTGGCGGTTTCGTTGAGGAAAATGTCCTGCACCACCACGCACTCCATGGCCGACAAAGCGGCGGTGACGTGCTGGGTATTCGGATCGCTCTGGGCGATGTCTTCGCCCTGGCAATACAGGCCCTTGAAACTGCCGGCCAGGGCCGACTCGAACATGTTGGGGATGCGCAGGCCCGGGTCGGGTTGCAGGGTGACGTTCCAGGCCTGTTCGAACTGCGCCCGCACCACCTCGTTGGAGATGTGCCGGTAGCCAGGTAGTTCGTGGGGGAAGGAGCCCATGTCGCAGGAGCCCTGAACGTTGTTCTGACCCCGCAGCGGGTTCACGCCCACGCCTTCGCGGCCGATGTTGCCCGTAGCCATGGCCAGGTTGGCAATGCCCATCACGGACGTACTGCCCTGGCTGTGCTCGGTAACGCCCAGGCCGTAGTAGATCGCCGCGTTGCCACCGGTGGCATACAGGCGCGCAGCGGCACGAATGTCGGCAGCGGGTACACCGCAGATCGGGCCAAGGGCTTCCGGCGAGTTTTCCGCGCGGCTGACAAACTCACTCCAGGTCGCGAAATCGCTACCCTCGCAACGGGCGTCGATAAAGGCCTGGTTTTGCAGGCCTTCAGTGATGATCACGTGGGCCAAGGCATTGAGCATGGCGACGTTGGTGCCAGGGCGCAGAGCCAAGTGATATTCGGCGCGGGCGTGCACCGTGTCCACCAGATCGATGCGCCGTGGATCGATGACGATCAGCCGCGCGCCTTCACGCAGGCGGCGCTTGAGTTGCGAGGCGAACACCGGGTGGGCGTCGCTGGGGTTGGCGCCCATCACCAGGATCACGTCGGCCTGCATCACCGAGTCGAAACTCTGGGTGCCGGCGGACTCGCCCAGGGTTTGTTTCAGGCCATAGCCGGTCGGCGAGTGGCAGACCCGCGCACAGGTGTCGACGTTGTTGTTGCCGAAGGCCGCACGCACCAGTTTCTGCACCAGATAGGTTTCTTCGTTGGTGCAACGGCTGGAGGTGATGCCACCGATGGAATCGCGGCCATATTTTTGCTGCAGGCGGCGGAATTCGCTGGCGGCGTAAGTCACCGCTTCATCCCAGCTGACTTCCTGCCAAGGGTCGCTGATGTTTTTGCGGATCATTGGCTTGGTGATGCGATCCGGGTGGGTGGCGTAGCCCCAGGCAAAGCGCCCTTTGACGCAAGAGTGGCCATGGTTGGCCTGGCCGTTCTTGTCCGGAACCATACGCACCAACTGGTCGCCTTTCATCTCGGCGCGGAACGAGCAGCCCACGCCGCAATAGGCACAGGTGGTGATCACGCTGCGTTCCGGCTGGCCCAGCTCGACCACGCTTTTTTCCATCAGCGTCGCGGTAGGGCAGGCCTGCACGCAGGCGCCGCAGGACACGCATTCCGAATCGAGGAAGTTCTCTCCACCGGCCGCAGCCACACGGGATTCAAAACCACGCCCGGTAATGGTCAGGGCAAAGGTGCCCTGGGTTTCTTCGCAGGCGCGCACGCAACGGTTGCAGACGATGCACTTGCTCGGGTCGTAGTCGAAGTAGGGGTTGGAGGTGTCTTTCACGTCCTCCAGATGGTTCTCGCCTTCATAGCCATAACGCACTTCCCGCAGGCCAACCTGGCCGGCCACGGTTTGCAGTTCGCAGTTGCCATTGGCCGAGCAGGTCAGGCAGTCCAGCGGGTGATCGGAGATGTACAACTCCATGACATTGCGCCGCAGGGTCGCGAGCTTTGGCGTCTGGGTATGCACGGTCATGCCTTCAGTGACCGGCGTGGTGCAGGACGCGGGGTAGCCGCGCATGCCGTCGATCTCCACCAGGCACATGCGGCAGGAGCCGAAGGCTTCCAGGCTGTCGGTGGCACAGAGTTTGGGAATGGTGGTGCCCAGCAGCGCGGCGGCGCGCATCACCGAGGTGCCTTCAGGCACGCTGATGCTGCGGCCGTCGATGTTCAGGGTGACTTGCACCTGGCTGTCGCGGGCTGGTGTGCCCAGATCGATATCGGTTTTCGGGTCGAAGAGAGTGATCATTGCTCGGCCTCCGAGGGCTGCAAGCCGAAGTCGGCGGGGAAGTGCTTGAGGGCGCTGGCGACCGGGAAGGAAACCATGCCGCCCAATGCGCACAGCGAACCGTATTGCAGGGTGTCGCACAGGTCCTTGAGGATGATCACCTGCTCATCGCGACCACTCGCGTCAGGCGCGGCCAGCAGCCGGTCGATCACCTCAACGCCACGGGTCGAACCGATGCGGCACGGCGTGCATTTGCCACAGGATTCCTCGGCGCAAAACTGCATCGCGAAGCGCGCCATATGGGCCATGTCCAGGCTGTCGTCAGCCACCACCACACCACCGTGACCGAGCATCGCGCCGATGGCGGTGAAGGCTTCGTAATCCAGCGGTGTATCGAATTGCGAAGGTGGCACCCAGGCGCCAAGTGGGCCGCCCACCTGCGCAGCCTTCAGCGGTCGGCCACTGGCGGTACCACCACCGTAGTCTTCCACCAGCTCCCGCAGGGTCAGGCCAAACGCCCGTTCCACCAGACCACCGTGACGAATGTTGCCCGCCAGCTGGAAGGGCATGGTGCCCAGGGAACGGCCCATGCCGTAATCGCGATAGAACTGCGAACCCTTGGCCAGAATCAGCGGCACCGAGGCCAAAGTCAGCACGTTGTGCACCAGTGTCGGCAGGCCGAACAGACCCTTCAAGGCAGGAATTGGCGGCTTGGCGCGAACGATCCCGCGCTTGCCTTCGAGGGAGTCCAGCAACGCGGTTTCCTCACCGCAGATGTAGGCACCGGCACCGACTCGCACTTCCATATCGAAGGCTTGGCCGCTGCCGCCGACATTGGCGCCGAGGTAACCGGCGTCTCGGGCGATGTTCAACGCCGCACGCAGCGTGGCCACAGCATCGGGATATTCCGAGCGCACATAAATGTAGCCGTAAGTGGCCCCGACGCAGAGACCGGCAATGGCCATGCCTTCGATCAGCAGGAAGGGGTCGCCTTCCATCAACATGCGGTCGGCGAAGGTGCCGGAGTCGCCTTCGTCGGCGTTGCACACGATGTACTTCTGCGCCGCTTCGGTCGCGCGCACCGTGCGCCATTTGATCCCGGCGGGGAAAGCCGCGCCGCCACGGCCACGCAGGCCCGAATCGAACACTTCCGTCGCGGTTTGCTCGCCGCCCACCGCAATGGCCCGGGTCAAACCCTCGAAACCGCCATGAGCCCGGTAATCCTCGAGGGACAGCGGCCGGGTAATACCAGCACGGGCGAACAACAGGCGTTGTTGAGTCTTCAGATAAGGCAATTCTTCCACCAGGCCCAAGGCCAGTGGATGAGCGGACGGCTCACCTTGCAGGGCATCGAGCACCGACGGCACATCGGCAGCGGTCAATGGGCCGAAACCGATCCGGCCTTGGGGGCTGTCCACTTCCAGCAGCGGCTCCAGCCAGTAGAGACCTCGGGAACTGGTGCGCTGTAGCTCCAGCGTCAGATTGCGTTCCTTGGCCTGAGTGATCAGGGCCACGGATACCTCATCGGCACCCACGGCACGGGCTAGCGAATCACAGGGCAGATAGAGAGTCGGCATCACGCGTCCTCCCGGCAAGCGTCGAGCAAGGCATCCAGACGCTCAGCGCTCAGCCGTGCATGTACCCGTCCATCCAGCTCCAGGGCAGGCGAACAGGCACAGGCACCGAGGCAATACACCGGACGCAAACTGATGCTGCCATCGGCGCTACTGCCGTGGTCGTCCAGTTGTAGACGCTCACGCAACTGCGCGGCCAACTGCTCGGCACCGCGACTCTTGCACGACTCAGCCCGGCACAGCCGCAGGATATGTTTGGCTGGCGGCGCGGTACGGAAATCATGGTAAAAACTGATCACCCCGCGAACCTCGGCCTGGCTCAGATTGAGGGCATGAGCAATCTCGGGGATGGCGACATCGGGGACGTAACCGATGCGTTCCTGAATATCATGAAGAATGGGCAACAGCGCACCCGCAGAGCCCTTGTGGCGCTCCAGCAGACTATTGACCACAGGCAGGTGCAACATCTCATCAGGCATTCAGCAATCCTCACGGTCACGGACAAACCAGATGGTCGTCGGTCGTCCGAAAGTGTCGGCTGCGGCACTCACACCACGTCACGGTATCGTGGCATTTTCAGGCCGTTGGCCAGGGCACCCTGAATGGGCATCTTGTTGTGCCCGACGCGGTCTTCGCCACGCCTCTACTGGGCATAAAGGGCAGCTTGCCACGCTGCTGTTGATCGACCTGCACCAAAGCGACGTGCTCGGTTCTGCCTACGACTATCCATTAAGTCTAGATGAGTGCCGCAAGGGGCGTTCACACACTGGCCTGATGCCCGGAGGGCTTGTCGATGGCTGATGTATAGCAAGCATTACAGGTGAGAAGAAGCATCAGAACCAAGGGCAATTCTACGGAGCAGATCCGCCGATCCATTCCGCTACAAACCGAAAGCCATCCCCCGAACCGAACACAAAAAGCCCCGAAAAACCTCAAGGCCAAGCCGAAATACCACCCGCCACACAACCCCCCTGTGGGAGCGAGCTTGCTCGCGATAGCGCCAGCCCAACCACCCTCAATGCTGAAGATTGCACCACAAACCCACTCACACACTGGGGCCAAACAATGCCCGCCAGCCCACCGCAACCCCCTGTGGAAGCGGGCTTGCTCGCGAAAAACGCAAGGCATCCACGTGTCCCGCTGAATACCCCGGCCACCGCAACCAAGCCCGCTCTCACAGCGTCACGCCTGACTTTTGAAACCAAAAACCATCCTGGCGCCTCGCCCACTACCCCTCAGCCTTAGCTCCCGTCCGCTTAGACGCCAGCTCATTATCCCGATCCCGAGTAAGCACCTTCACCGCATCATCCACCAACGCCTTGCTCATCGAAGTCAGATAATGCGCAGCCCAAGCGTGACGGTCGGTATCTCTGGCATAAGCAGCATCTTCAGTGAGCGTCTTGGCCAGGAACAGAAAATCGGAGGCCATGGACAATGCATCGCCGAGAGGAACGCCGCGAGTGACATGAAACAGCGCTTGATCCGCGCAGTAGATCGCGGGTGTCAGGCCGATGGTTTTGAGTTCAGATTGTTCAGTCATTGGCCACCTCCGAGGATGGAGAGGCAATGGGGGAGGGGGTTACGCGATTGGGGATTGCGTAGAGGGAAAAGCCAAATTTCAAACGGATTGATACTGCGCATTATCCAACTCCTTGATATGAGGAGCTGCCACGTTCGTTTCCACACGAATGGGTGACAGCTGTGCGCAGGGTGGAAAACCGGGAATCAAGGAAACCGGCACGCCCGAAGACGTCCCACGCACAGCCGCCATAACTCACGCCGCAGGCATAAAAAAAGCGCCGGCAGACGTGATGGGGGCGCTGTTGCGCCTTGAATTACACGGGTTTCCACACCCGGTCGCTGAATTGGCAGCGACGGTGGGAGGATATCGAGATGATACGTTTGCCGCAACCGTAACACGTTCCAAAATTTAGTCCTTAACTTGAGAAAAATTGCACTAGACGGCAGAAAAGCGCCATTGAGACCTTTCC
Source organism: Pseudomonas sp. GW823-FHT06E10 (assembly GCF_058794995.1). NCBI lineage: Bacteria > Pseudomonadati > Pseudomonadota > Gammaproteobacteria > Pseudomonadales > Pseudomonadaceae > Pseudomonas > Pseudomonas sp. GW823-FHT06E10. The sequence goes on from NZ_JBXAHJ010000012.1 coordinate 119,707, forward strand.
GTTACGGCAGATATTTCAAAGCGATAGATCCATGGGAGCCGTTTGTATTATGGCGAGTAAGCCGGAGCGCGAAGGCATATTGTGAAGGTCTGCTAGGGAAAAAATTTTATTTTCAAGATTCTAAAGTTTATTGGTGAGGAAGCTATAGTCGAGTTGTTTGTAGGGTCACGTGAACGCTTCTAGGATTAGACATGCACACGATGCCGAGGGTTTTTCTAGATAAATCAAATGTTTATGTTTTGGTCCCGAGCAAAAATAATTTATTCGTAGCGGTCGCTGCATCCTACTTGACAGCGTATGTGCCAAAGTCTCTAGTTAGCTTGTGTCGTTTCATCATATGTAGTGTTGGTATTGAAGTTGGTGTTGTGGCTGTAGTATCATTTTGCCTTTATTTGGTTGTGTTCTAGAAAAAGGCTGTATGCTGAACTGAAGCTGTCAAGTTTTTGGTGAGTGTATGGGTTCGATATTCTGGAGGTTGGGTGTGAGAAATGGATAACTATGCTCGCGCTGTACTAACTTTGGATGACACAGAGTTGGAGTTGTTTGTTAGAGATTGGGTATCCAATAAATTAGAGACATACGTAGAAGTATGTAGGTTCTCTGGCGCAAAGGATTTGGGAAGGGATGTTGTAGGATTCTTGACTGCTGATAAACATGAAGGAGCCTGGGAAAATTATCAGTGTAAGCAATACGCAAAGCGTGTCCCGACCGATACTGCAATTTGTGAGCTTGGAAAGATTTTATATTATTCGATGCTAGGTGACTTTACACCTCCAACTAAATATTTTTTTGTCGCGCCCAAAGGTTTAAATAGAAATTTGGAAACGTTGATATTTAATCCAAGTAAGTTGAAGGCAAAGCTTATTGATGAGTGGGATAAATATTGTAGGTACAAAATAATTGATGGAGGAGATATTCCGTTAACGGCGGAGTTGTTGGTGGTTTTGGAAGGATTCAACTATTCAAATGTTATGCGCATAGCGCTAGAAGATATGCTTTCGGATCCTGCTGCAAAAAAGGTTCTTTACAAACATTTTGGTGCCGATCCTGGGGTGTCTCCTAAAGGAGTCGTGCCAATAGCTGTTCTAGAGTCAGAGTCTGAGTATATAAAGCAGTTGGTCGGTGCTTACGCTGAAAAGGAGTGTGTGGTTTTCAATAGTCACGAAGATTTAGGTTCCTATCCCCAGTATCAAAGGAATCTAACTTTGCAGAGGGAACGATTTTTTGATGCTGATGCTTTTAAGCGATACTATCGAGACAATACAGATCCAGCTGTTATTGTTGGGTTTGAAGAGGATGTTTTGCACGGTGTTGTAGATGTTTTTGAGGCGGAGCATCAGAATGGAATGGAAAAAATTCAATCAGTAATGGCCCAGGCTGCTGCTGTTCAGACATCAGGGGCTACTGCCAAATACGCACGAGTGCCAGTGAAGCAGGGTATCTGTCACCACTTCGTCAATGATGGAAAATTCAAATGGATAAGTTGAATGACTCTGGCGAGCGCACCTTATTTAATAGCTCGATTGAGACTGGTGTAAGGTCATTAGTGATTTTAAATGCAGCATATCCTTCTTCGCATGATATAAATGAATTGGTTTGGTTTGATCATTTGGTTGTACATAGTGCGGATCTCGGCGGTCCGCCAAGTATTCACCCTAAGCTACCACAGAGGAGTGGCGAAATACTTGTGCGTCGAGAACTTGTTCAGAACGGATTAAATTTAATGCAAAAATTTGGCCTGATATCTATTGTGCCATCAAGTAGCGGTATATGCTATCAAGCAACAGAAAAAGCATACCCTCTGGTGCAATTATTGACCTCTGAATATTCAAATACTCTAAAAGATAGGGCAGCGTGGCTGGCTGATGTTGTTGCGTCATTGTCGAAGGTTGAGCTAAGAAGTGTTATTACTTCAAAAATAGGTAATTGGGCGGTTGAGTTTCAAAGTGATCTTATTATGGGGTCGGAAAGTCATGGAATATAAAGGAATAATAATTAGAAGTTTGGAGTTTGTCGGTATTCTTGATAGGCCGGTGAAACTGAATTTTGAGGCAGGCTTGAATCTTGTCTATGGAGCCTCCAATACAGGAAAGTCTTTTGCACTAAAAGCAATAGATTTCATGCTTGGTGGGGGGGGGAGCCTGCCCGATCTTCCTGAAAAAAGTGGCTACGACACTATTTTAATGGGTATAGAATTACGTGGCGTAGGGCAGTATACAATACTGCGTTCGTTGGCAGGAGGCGCTTATAAGTTTTTTAATGGGTTATTCGAGTTTTCGGAGCTTCCGGAAGATTTCAAAGTTCTCCAGCCGACACAGCGAAGTAAAGATAAGGAAAGTCTTCCAGGATTACTTTTGGACTACCTTGGTCTTTCGGGTAGGCAACTAGCAAAAAACCAATCCGGGGAGAAGGAAAACTTCAGTTTTCGAGAACTTATGCCGTATGTTCTCGTTGACGAAACAAGTATTCAAGCTGAACGATCTCCTGTTGAAACGGATTTAGGACCCGTAGCTCGACCGAAGGAACGAAGTGTTTTTAGGTCATTATTAACTGGCTCCGACGATAAATCAATTATTCCTGTTCTTGACTCAACGAAATTCAATGCATCGAAGTCGACGAAAATTGAAGTTATTCAAAGTCTGCTTAAGGATGTCGAGTCACGATTAGAGGAGTATCCAGATACTTCCGATTTACATTCTCAGAAAGATCGGCTTGATGAAAGTTTAGATGAGATTAGATTGCAGGTTCAGTCTTACAGATCTTTGTCAACTGAATTGCTAGCTGAAAAAAGAACGTTGGCAAGAACTTTGTCTCAGTCTTCGGATAGGGAAGATGAAATTCGCCTGCATCTGCAAAGATTTTATCAGCTAAATAGCATTTATGATTCGGACATTGCTAGACTTACTTCTATTGAGGAGGCCAGTTTTCTTCTGTCTTTAGAGGAGGCAGATTGCTCCGTTTGTGGCGCTCCACCCGAAGCGCAGAATACTAAAGCACAACTTGATCAAGTAAGGGGTGAGCAGCAGTCTGCATTAATCGAAATCCAAAAAATTAAAACTCTTCAATCCGAACTTGAGTCAACTATTGGGGCTCTGCGTATTGAGTTGTACAGAATGGAGGAGGATAGGCCAGCAATAGAAGAAAGACTTGCAGAGATAGAGCTGACTCTAGCAATCCAGTCGCCCGAGGCAGGCGAGAAGCAATTATCTCTTAATGAAATCATTAGCAAAAAAGATCAGGTCGTCAGAGGTATCGCGCTTTTAGATCAGAAGGAAAGTTATCTTCTGAAAATCAAAGAATTCGAAGGATTGAAAGCACCTACAAAAGCAGATCGCCCCAATCTCTCTGTGCCTGGGGATGTTGTTTTTGAGTTTTGTAAGGTCGTTTCTCGGGTACTTAAGGAGTGGGGTTTTCCGGGTGAGCACTTAATTGGCTTCGATAAAGATAAATACGAAATTATAATTGACGGAAAGTTGCGTGTAGACAATGGCAAGGGCGTTCGTGCGATCACTCACGCCGCGTTTAAAGTGGCACTTTTGATTTATTGTAGGGAGAATAATCTCCCCCACCCGGGATTCGTAATTTTAGATTCACCGTTGTTGACATATCGGGATCCTCTAAAAAATCCTAGTCGTGGCGCACTTACAGAGGACGAAATTAAACTATCTAGAACATCTGTAAAAGTGAATTTTTTTGAGCACTTATCGAAAATCGGTGATTTTGGTCAATTTATAATTTTGGAGAACATAGATCCCCCTGCAGGTATCGAGAAAATCGCCCATGTAGAGGTATTCTACGGTAGTGCGGGTGGTGGTCGATATGGGTTGTTTCCAATGTTACCTTCTTAAGTTAACAGTTTGATAGTGCCGTATTTCTACGCTTGGCTGGTTTCGTTAACATTTCGATACCAGTCAAATTTTTAAGAATGTGCTCCATTCCCCTTGGGAAATAGGTAGGGGAGGGGCCGGATTTATTAGTGGATTGAGCTCGAAAATAAATCCGTCCCCTTTTGTTTGGTTCTTGGTCTGGCATTTAGCCGAGGTAAAGCTCCTTTATCAAGAACTCATCGGAGTTGTTGATAAAGTCTTCTAGGATAAGATTAACTGCATTAAAAATATTTTGTAGATCAGTATTTTTAATCCCCTTGCCCGCGTCGGAGAGAGAAACTTCTCCATGAGCGATTTTGTTCCTTTTGTTTTTAACGGTCAGCACATGTTCTGTATTGCCTCGGAACTGTGGTTTGTCCATGCCATACTCTTCAGCTATATCACCTAGTCGCCTTGCATCCAGGTTGCCAGAAAATATGGTTTTCCTTTTAAGGAAATCATGAATCGAGGGGAAGCGAAGATCTTCAGCTAGGATTTTCTTCTTTAATTCTTCTACCTTCGCAGCGTCCTTTAAGTCAGCGGACCGACCTCTTCCGAAGCTGTATTCCAGCATGCGCTTTTGAAGCTTTTCCGTAAGTACGTTGTACTTTCGAAGGCCAAGTTGGTAGTGAACTTGCTCAAGTGTGGCGTAGGCAGTAGCTTCTATATTGTTATATAGCGCCACAAAAAAACTCGCCTTAAGTACAACGACCACCTCGATTTTTCCTCGTTGCTCCGATACTTCCTCAATATGGGTAAATAAACGGTAGATCGAGGCATTACGCTCAAGAAGATCAGACTTGATGCCTTTCATGACTAATTTTTTACCGAGAAGCTAAGGATGCGATCCTTGATGTAATTTATGCGCTTATTCAGGTTGTCCGTGGAGTGCGTTCGATACTGGCCCGTTACTGACTTGTTAAAGTCTCGGTCCGAAAAAAAGAATCGTACGTCAACTTTCTTAGGTGGCTTGAGATTGGGTGCTTCCTCAAGTGCGAGATGGCAGCCAACGGAAATAGCCTCAAAGAATATACGAGACACTTCTTTTCCCGCACTTTTAGAAAATCCGAATTCAAAGTTTTCCGTTACGAAATCGACCATGCGATTGAATATAAACAGCTTTTGTTGCTTTTCCTCTTCGCTGAAAGTTTCACGTTTCCTATCCATGTAATCGTCTAGAGCCTTGCTAACACTTCTCGAGAAATCACTGTACTTGGGGCGTAAGTCAATCAAGGCAAAAAACCTTAGGACAAGCTCTTCGTGCTCTTGGCGATTCTGTACGGTTTTAGATAGTATTACGGAATTACGAAATTTTTGATTGTTCGCACATTCGTCATAGATAAAGTCGGTGAAGGCACCACGATAGATACCCTTACGTGTTTCCATGTTGCGAAGAATGTCACTACCTTTGTTTATACGTTCAAAGAGGTCGTTCTTTACTTCCTCGGTTGCATTCTCAGAAAGAACTATTACGGTGATCGTCATATTGTTGAACTTACGCTTTCTCGAAACGTCAAAGTCCGCATACGACATGCCATTGAGCTTGGTGACTTTTTCGAGATTTTCCAGTGTCAGTTCGCTTCTGAGGAAAGCGCTGAGGGTTCTGACCCTCTGCGAGCCATCTACAATCTCGAGGCGGCCATCTTTATTCTCTGCAACAAAGATGGGCGGAATGGGTAACCCGAGGACAATCGATTCGATTAATCTAGATTGTCGTGATGAGTCCCAAACAAAGTCCCGCTGGTAGTCGGGGACGAAGACTTCATTTTCATTCTCGTCAATTTTATCCAGATATTTGCTGACAAGAAGTTCGATGGTAAAATCTTTACTATCATAAGCAACGGCTTTTTTAAGCTCAATTATCTGATCTTCAACGTCGTTCATTATTCAACCCTAGTAACTGAAGTTCGCAGTTTTCGGGTCTAAAGATATCAAATAGCCATTACGGCGTCGAGTATGTGGTAGACGATTCGTGCATCGCCCTGAGCTTTAAGGGCGCACCTTGAATTTTGCGCCACCTCCGTGAGGTGGGGAGGCCGGCTAGATGATTCTCAAATTTATTATTGGATAAGAAGTGTCGTCAACGTCGGTCTGGCTAATGGGTGTTCTCACTTTTTGGACCGCCTGCCTTCATTCACTGAATGTCTTTCAGATAATCCTTAAGCGCTACGAGCGGTGTATCAAGCTGCTCCATCGCCCGAATCCCGGCAAATTCCCCCGCCAACCTCCCCAACTCCCGCCCCAACGGCTTATCCACACCCCCAACAGCCTCCAGCGCCAACCCCACACACTCATCCACCTTCAACTGAATCCCCTCAATATCCCCCCGACGCACCAGCAACTCAAACACATCCCGCTGGTAGTCACCCATCACCAGATCGTCACGCAAAATCGGGCTTGAATCTTCCGATTCGTAAGCCAGTTTGAGGGAGAAGAGGGCGACGGTTTCCAGGTGCAATTCCATGGGGGGAATCCTTGTGAAATGTTCCGGCGGTGCGGGTAGTGTGGAAGAGCAGGGTCAAAAGCATCGCCAGCAAGCCGGCTCCTTCAGAGAGTCTGTGGCTTTTCTGCAGGCGAAAAAAAAGGCCTTGCTAAGCAAGACCTTTCTTAATTTTGGTGCCCCGAGGGAGACTCGAACTCCCACTCCTTTCGAAAACGGATTTTGAATCCGCCGCGTCTACCAATTCCGCCATCAGGGCTCAATGGCGGCGAAGTATAGAGATGAGATAACCGCTGGTCAATCAGGTACATGGAGAATTTTTGATAATTCCGCTAGACTTCCCGGCCCTGCTAGACGAACCCCATCATGCGCGTTGCTGACTTTACCTTCGAGCTCCCTGATTCGCTGATCGCCCGCCATCCGCTGGCCGAGCGGCGCAATAGTCGCCTGTTGACCCTTGATGGGGTCAGCGGCGCCCTGGCACACCGTCAATTCACTGATTTGCTGGAGCATTTGCGCCCCGGCGACTTGATGGTGTTCAACAATACCCGGGTGATTCCGGCGCGGCTGTTTGGCCAGAAGGCTTCCGGCGGCAAGCTGGAAATCCTGGTGGAGCGGGTGCTCGACAGTCATCGCGTGCTGGCCCATGTGCGGTCCAGCAAGTCGCCCAAGCCTGGGTCGAAGATCCTCATCGACGGCGGTGGCGAGGCCGAGATGCTGGCGCGGCACGATGCGTTGTTCGAGCTGGGGTTCGCTGAGGAGGTGTTGCCGTTGCTCGACCGCGTCGGGCACATGCCGCTGCCTCCTTATATAGACCGCCCGGATGAAGGCGCCGACCGCGAGCGTTACCAGACCGTCTACGCCGAGCGTTTGGGCGCGGTGGCGGCGCCGACGGCGGGGCTGCATTTCGATCAGGTGCTGATGGAGGCGATTGCCGCCAAGGGCGTCGAGACTGCGTTCGTGACCCTGCACGTCGGCGCCGGCACTTTCCAGCCGGTGCGGGTCGAGAAGCTCGAAGACCACCACATGCACAGCGAATGGCTGGAAGTCGGCCAGGACGTGGTCGATGCCGTTGCCGCCTGCCGCGCTCGCGGTGGTCGCGTGGTGGCGGTGGGGACTACTAGTGTGCGTTCCCTGGAAAGCGCCGCCCGCGATGGCGTGCTCAAGCCGTTCAGCGGCGACACCGACATTTTCATCTACCCGGGCCGGCCGTTTCATGTGGTCGATGCCCTGGTCACCAACTTCCATTTGCCCGAATCCACGCTGTTGATGCTGGTTTCGGCGTTCGCCGGTTATCCCGAGACCATGGCCGCCTACAAGGCCGCGGTCGACAACGGTTACCGCTTTTTCAGCTACGGTGATGCGATGTTCATCACGCGTAATCCTGCGCCGACTGCCCCTAAAGAATCGGGCCCAGAGGAAACTGTATGAGTCGCACCTGTCGTATGTCTTTCGAGCTGCTGGCCACTGATGGCAAGGCTCGTCGCGGTCGTTTGACCTTCCCGCGCGGTACCGTCGAGACCCCGGCTTTCATGCCGGTGGGCACCTACGGCACGGTCAAGGGCATGCTGCCACGGGATATCGAGGCGACCGGCGCGGAAATCATTCTGGGCAACACTTTCCACCTGTGGCTGCGCCCGGGTACGGAAGTGATCAAGAAACACGGCGACCTGCACGATTTCATGCAGTGGAAAGGCCCGATTCTGACCGACTCCGGCGGTTTCCAGGTGTTCAGCCTGGGCGCCATGCGCAAGATCAAGGAGGAGGGTGTGACCTTCGCTTCCCCGGTCGACGGTGCCAAGGTGTTCATGGGCCCGGAAGAGTCGATGCAGGTCCAGCGTGACCTGGGCTCCGACATCGTGATGATTTTCGACGAATGCACGCCGTACCCGGCCGACGAAGACGTTGCCCGTATTTCCATGGAATTGTCCCTGCGTTGGGCCAAGCGTTCGAAAGAAGCCCATGGCGACAACACGGCGGCGCTGTTCGGTATCGTTCAGGGCGGCATGCACCAGGACCTGCGCATGCGCTCCCTGGAAGGCCTGGACAAGATCGGCTTCGACGGCCTGGCCATCGGTGGTCTGTCGGTGGGCGAGCCCAAGCACGAGATGATCAAGGTGCTGGATTACCTGCCGGGCATGATGCCGGCTGACAAACCTCGTTACCTTATGGGCGTTGGCAAACCGGAAGACTTGGTTGAGGGTGTGCGCCGCGGTGTGGACATGTTCGATTGCGTGATGCCAACCCGTAACGCCCGCAATGGGCATCTGTTCATTGATACCGGCGTGCTGAAGATCCGTAACGCGTTCCATCGCCATGATGATTCGCCGCTCGATCCGACCTGCGATTGCTATACCTGCCAGAACTTCTCCCGCGCTTATCTGCATCACCTGGACAAGTGCGGCGAAATGCTGGGAAGCATGCTCAATACCATCCATAACTTGCGCCATTATCAAGTGCTTATGGCTGGTTTGCGCGAGGCTATTCAACAGGGTACATTGGCCGCCTTTGTCGATGCCTTCTACGCCAAACGCGGGTTGCCTGTTCCGCCTTTGGACTGAGTTTACTGACCCCAAGATTCAACATTTGCAACTGGAGTGCTAAATGAGCTTTTTTATCTCTAATGCCATGGCAGACGCTGCTGCACCTGCGGCAGCCCCTATGGGCGGCGGTTTCGAGTGGATTTTCCTGGTCGGCTTCCTGGTCATCTTCTACCTGATGATCTGGCGTCCACAGGCCAAACGCGCCAAAGAGCAGAAAAACCTGCTGAGCAGCCTGCAGAAAGGCGACGAAGTTGTGACCACCGGCGGCATCGCCGGCAAGATCACTAAAGTGGCCGACGATTTCGTCGTTCTGGAAGTTTCCGACACCGTCGAAATGAAGTTCCAGAAAGGCGCCATCGCCGCCACGCTGCCAAAAGGCACGCTCAAAGCGATCTAAGTTTCAACTTCATTTTCAATCGACGGGGCGCGCAAGGCGCCCCGCGTCATAAACGGGCGGCGTGATGCTGAACAAATATCCTCTGTGGAAATACATTCTGATCCTGGCGGTGCTGGCGGTCGGTCTGATTTATTCCGCTCCCAATCTTTATCCTGATGACCCGGCCATTCAGGTCAGCGGTGCAAGCACTGCGCTGCAAGTCAATCAGGCTGATCTGGATCGCGTGAGCGCTGCGCTCAAGGAATCCGGGATCAACGTCAAGGCTGCCACGCTGGCAGAGGGCGGCAAGGGCGGTCTGATTCGCCTGACCAAGGCTGAAGACCAGCTGCCGGCCAAGGACGTCGTGCGCAAGGCATTGGGTGATGACTACGTCGTCGCGCTGAACCTGGCACAAACCACCCCGCAATGGCTGCGCAACCTCGCTGCGCATCCGATGAAGCTGGGTCTGGACTTGTCCGGTGGTGTGCACTTCCTGCTGGAAGTGGACATGGACAAAGCCCTCGACGCGCGCCTGAAAGTCTACGAAGGTGACGTCAAGAGCCTGCTGCGTAAAGAGAAGCTGCGCTATCGCAGTCTGCCGCAACTGGGCGGTGCCATTCAGCTGGGCTTCACTGATGAAGCAGCCCGCGAACAGGCCCGTACGCTGATCCGCAAGAACTTCAACGATTTCGACATTGTTCCGGCCGACCTCAACGGTCAACCGGTGCTGCGTCTGGCGATGACCCCGGCCAAGCTGGCGGAAATCCGTGAATACTCCATCAAGCAGAACTTGACCACGGTACGTAACCGCGTCAACGAGCTGGGTGTTGCCGAACCGATCGTCCAGCGTCAGGGCGCCAACCGCATCGTGGTTGAGCTGCCGGGCGTGCAGGACACCGCCGAAGCCAAGCGTATCCTCGGCAAGACGGCCAACCTCGAGTTCCGTCTGGCGGCTGAGCCGGGTGCTTCGAAAGCCACTTCCGAATCCTTCGAGTTCCGTGAGGGCAACCGTCCTCCTGCGCTGATCGAGCGTGGCCTGATCATCACCGGTGACCAGGTAACCGACGCCAAGGCTGGCTTCGACGAGCACGGCAGGCCAGAAGTGAATATCCGTCTGGATGGCCATGGCGGCGAGCTGATGAGTCGTGCGACCCGTTCGAACGTCGGTCGCAGCATGGCGGTGATCTTCATCGAGCAGCGCCCGGTTACCACTTACACCAAGCAGGTGGTCAACGGCGTCGAGAAAGACGTTCCGGTTCAGACCTTCAAGGAAGAGAAGAAGATCATCAGCCTGGCGACCATTCAGTCGCCGCTGGGTGCTCAGTTCCGCATCACTGGCCTGAATGGCCAGGGCGAGTCGTCCGAACTGGCGCTGTTGCTGCGTGCCGGTGGTCTGGCCGCTCCGATGTACTTCGCTGAAGAACGCACCATCGGTCCAAGCCTGGGTGCCGACAACATCACCAAGGGTATCGATGCATCGCTGTGGGGCATGCTGTTCGTCTCGCTGTTCATCATCGCCATCTACCGCTTCTTCGGCATCATCGCCACTGTCGCGCTGACGGTGAACATGGTGATGCTGCTGGCCTTGATGTCTCTGCTGGGTGCAACGCTGACCCTGCCGGGTATCGCCGGTATCGTGTTGACCATGGGTATGGCGGTCGACGCCAACGTGCTGATCTTCTCGCGGATCCGTGAAGAGATCGCCGCCGGCATGACCGTGCAGCGTGCAATCAACGAAGGCTTCGGCCGGGCATTCACCGCGATTCTCGACGCCAACCTGACAACACTGTTGGTCGGCGGCATCCTCTTTGCCATGGGCACCGGCCCGGTCAAGGGCTTCGCAGTGACCATGTCCCTCGGGATCTTTACCTCGATGTTCACGGCCATCATGGTGACCCGCGCGATGGTCAACCTGATCTTCGGCGGTCGTGACTTCAAGAAGTTGTGGATTTAAGGGGCTGCCATGTTACGTACAATCAACTTCATGGGCGTTCGCAACTTTGCGTTCGGCGTCACATTGTTCCTTACGGTGCTGGCCTTGTTCAGCGTCGCCACCAAGGGCATGAACTGGGGCCTGGACTTCACCGGCGGTACGCTCATCGAGCTGACCTACGAGCGTCCGGCCGACGTCACCCAGGTGCGTGAGCAGCTGGTGACCGCGGGTTATCACGAAGCCATCGTGCAGAACTTCGGTGCAACCACCGACCTGCTGGTGCGCATGCCTGGCGAAGACCCGCAACTGGGTCACCAGGTGGCCGAAGCCCTGCAGAAGGTGGGCGGCGAGAACCCGGCGACGGTCAAGCGCGTCGAGTTCGTCGGCCCGCAGGTGGGTGAAGAGCTGCGCGACCAGGGCGGCCTCGGCATGCTGATGGCGCTGGGCGGCATCCTGATCTACCTGGCGTTCCGCTTTCAGTGGAAGTTTGCGGTCGGTGCGATCGTGTCCCTGATCCACGACGTGATCGTGACCATCGGTATCCTGTCGTTCTTCCAGATCACCTTCGACCTGACGGTGCTGGCGGCGGTATTGGCGATCATCGGTTACTCGCTCAACGACACCATCGTGGTATTCGACCGGGTTCGTGAGAACTTCCGGGTACTGCGCAAGGCCAGCCTGATCGAGAACATCAACATCTCGACCACGCAAACCCTGCTGCGGACCATGGCGACTTCGATTTCCACCTTGCTGGCGATCGCGGCCCTGCTGTTCTTCGGTGGCGACAACCTGTTCGGCTTCTCCATCGCCCTGTTCATCGGTGTTCTGGCGGGTACTTACTCGTCGATCTACATCGCGAACGTGGTGCTGATCTGGCTGAACCTGAGCACGGAAGACCTGATTCCTCCGGCCAATGCCGAGAAGGAAGTCGACGACCGTCCTTGAAGGAAGCTTCTTTCAGCGATGTAGTCCGAAAAAGGCGCGAGTTGAACTCGCGCCTTTTTTTGTGCTCCAAGGCAGGGAGAAGCGCGGGTTTATCCCGCATGTGATGGTCCAGGAGGTTCATGTGAACAAGTCGATGCTGGTTGGTGCTGTACTGGGTGCTGTCGGTGTGACTGCCGGGGGTGCTGTGGCCACCTACAGCCTGGTTAAAAGCGGCCCGGAGTTCGCACAAGTACTCGCCGTTGAGCCGGTCAAGACACAAATCAAGACTCCACGTGAAGTGTGCAAGGATGTAGCGGTCACCCGGCAGGCGCCGGTGAAAGATCAACATCAGATCGCCGGTACGGTGGTCGGTGCATTGGCAGGTGGTTTGCTGGGTAACCAGATCGGTGGCGGCAGCGGTAAGAAGATCGCCACGGTCGCAGGTGCTGTCGGTGGCGGTTACGCCGGTAACAAGGTGCAGGAAGGCATGCAGGAGCGTGATACCTACACCACCACCCAGACCCGCTGTAACACGGTTAACGACATCAGTGACAAGGTTGTAGGTTACGACGTGCGTTATTCGCTGGACGGCAAGGAAGGCAAGGTGCGCATGGATCGTGATCCAGGCAACCAGATTCCGGTGGATAAGGAAGGCAAGTTGATCTTGTCGGATAATCAGACGGCTCACTGATCTGCTGACGCTGGATTAAAAAAGAAGCACCCTGCGGGGTGCTTTTTTTGTGCCCGCGATCTATGCGCCACCGCAATCCCCTGTAGGAGCGAGCCTGCTCGCGAAGAACCTAAGGGCGCCGCGTTTATCCAGAATTCCCGCGTTATCGTTGACGACCTTCGCGAGCAGGCTCGCTCCTACAGAGGATTTCGGTGTTTTGAGGGACAAATTCCAGGCATAAAAAAAGCACCCCGAAGGGTGCTTTTTCTGTCGCTGGAAGCTTAGCGCTTCAGCGAGGCTGGCAGGTGCGGCTGGATGGCCGTCAGGACTGCCTTGAAGCACTTGGTGTTACCAGCAACGACGTGGCCTTTTTCAAGGAAGTCGTGACCGCCGGTGAAGTCGCTTACCAGGCCGCCAGCTTCCTGGATCAGCAGGGCGCCTGCCGCCATGTCCCATTCGGACAGGCCCGACTCCCAGAAGGCGTCGAAGCGGCCGGCAGCCACGTAGGCCAGGTCCAGGCTTGCAGAGCCGGCGCGGCGGATGCCGGCGGTCTGGCCAACCAGGGCGCGGAACATGCCCAGGTAGTTGTCGAGGTTGTCCATCTGGTCGTCACGGAACGGGAAGCCGGTACCCAGCAGGGCGCCGTCGAGGCTGGTGCGACCGCTGACGCGCAGGCGACGACCGTTCAGTTGAGCGCCGCGACCACGGCTGGCGGTGAATTCTTCCTGGCGAACCGGGTCCAGAACAACAGCGTGCTCAAGACGACCGCGGTATTTGCAGGCGATGCTGACAGCGAAGTGAGGAATGCCGCGCAGGAAGTTGGTGGTGCCGTCCAGCGGATCGATGATCCACAGGTACTCTTCGCCTTCGATGCCGGTGCCGGCGTGCATGCCGGTCTCTTCACCCAGGATCGAGTGATTCGGGTACGCCTTGCGCAGGGCATCGATGATTTTCTGTTCGGCGGCGCGATCCACCTCGGATACGTAATCCTTGGCGTCTTTTTCGTCGACCTTGATGGTATCCAGGCGCTCGATGGAGCGGAAGATCAATTCACTGGCGCTGCGGGCGGCGCGCAGCGCGATATTCAGCATGGGCTGCATGGATGTGTCACCTAAGGTTGTTAAAGAAAGCCGGGCATTCTATCAGAAAGTTTCTACAGGAGAAGGACGACGTTCGCTTTCATGGCTTAACGGTAGGTTCAGCTGTAAGATTCGGCTCCCGATTATTGTGTTCGAGAGCGCCTCCCTTGCTGCAAAACATTCGTGTCGTCCTGGTCAATACCAGCCATCCGGGCAATATCGGCGGGGCTGCGCGTGCCATGAAGAACATGGGGCTGTCGCGGCTGGTGCTGGTCGAGCCTCGTGTGTTCCCGCATCACGAGGCCGATGCCCGTGCCTCCGGTGCCGGGGACATCCTTGAAAACGCGCAAGTCGTCGCCACCTTGGAAGATGCCTTGGTCGGTTGCAACCTGGTGCTTGGTACCAGTGCTCGCGACCGGCGCATTCCCTGGCCGCTGCTCGATCCCCGCGAATGCGGAACGAAGGTGGTCGAGGAAGCGGGGCAGGGTGCGGAAATCGCTCTGGTGTTCGGTCGTGAAGATTCCGGCCTGACCAACGAAGAGCTGCAGCGATGTCATTATCACGTGCACATTCCATCAGACCCTGAGTTCAGTTCGCTGAACCTTGGGGCGGCGGTGCAGGTGTTGGGTTATGAAGTGCGCATGTCCTGGCTGGCGGCCCAAGGTCAGCCGAGCAAGGTCGAGAAGGAAGAAGTGGCCTCGGTCAAAAGCGCTGAGCTGGCGACCATGGACGAGCTGGAGCGATTCTATGAGCACCTGGAGCAGACCCTGGTGGCCATCGAATTCCTCGATCCGGAAAAGCCACGGCACTTGATGGCGCGCCTGCGCCGGTTGTACGGACGCAGCTCGGTCAGCCGGGCGGAAATGAATATTTTGCGTGGCATCCTCACGGAAACCCAAAAAGCGGCCCGTGGTGAGCTCCTTAAGCGGAAGGATTAATGATGTTCGAGCGTTTGCGTGAAGATATCCAGAGCGTATTCCACCGAGACCCGGCGGCGCGTAACGCTTTTGAAGTCCTGACTTGCTATCCGGGCATGCACGCCATCTGGATCCACCGTTTGTCGGCGATGCTGTGGCGCGCGGACCTGAAATGGCTGGCGCGGCTGGTGTCGAACTTCGGCCGCTGGCTGACCGGGATCGAGATCCATCCGGGGGCCAAGGTCGGTCGTCGTTTCTTCATTGACCATGGCATGGGCATCGTCATCGGTGAAACCGCCGAGATCGGCGATGACGTCACTATTTATCAGGGCGTGACCTTGGGCGGTACCAGTTGGAATAAAGGCAAGCGCCACCCAACGCTGGGTGATGGCGTCGTGGTCGGGGCGGGCGCGAAGGTGCTCGGCCCGTTCACAGTCGGTGCCGGTGCCAAGGTGGGTTCCAACGCTGTCGTGACCAAGGAAGTGCCACCGGGTGCCACTGTGGTGGGTATTCCGGGGCGGATCATCGTCAAATCCGACGAAGAGCAAGATGCCAAGCGTAAGGCCATGGCCGAGAAAATCGGCTTCGATGCCTACGGTGTGACTGAAGACATGCCTGACCCGGTGGCTCGCGCCATTAACCAGTTGCTCGATCACCTGCAGGCGGTCGATGGTCGTCTGGAGGGGATGTGCGGGGCGTTGAAGGACCTGGGCAGCAATTACTGTGCGAAAGATCTGCCTGAGCTGCGCGAAGAAGATTTCGCCTGTGTGAAGGACAAGGATCAGAGTCAGGCCAGCTAAACCGAGTCGAACTCATCGCGAGCAAGCTCGCTCCCACAGGTGATCAAGTTGTACAGGCTGACGCGGTCCAGTGTGGGGGCGAGCTTGCTCGCGATGAACGATAACGCGGTACTGCTGGCTGTATATGGCCGGCCTTTGCTATGATGCTGCCGCTCTTTTGCGGGTAAACCTGACTAAAGTACTAGGTCTTATAGTTGACTTAAATACTCGGGAATTGCATACTCGCCTCATTCCGAACTCCGTGGTAATTGTCCATGCGACTGACTACAAAAGGCCGATACGCCGTGACCGCCATGCTTGACCTGGCGTTACACGCGCAGCACGGGCCCGTGTCCCTGGCCGATATCTCCGAGCGCCAAGGCATCTCCCTGTCCTACCTCGAACAGCTTTTCGCCAAGCTGCGCCGCAGCAATCTGGTGTCCAGCGTGCGCGGTCCGGGTGGTGGCTACCAATTGTCCCGCGACATGCAGGGCATCCAGGTCGCCCAGGTGATCGATGCGGTGAACGAATCGGTCGATGCAACCAAATGCCAGGGCCAGGGTGATTGCCATCAAGGCGACACCTGTCTGACCCACCACTTGTGGTGCGATCTGAGCCTGCAAATTCACGAATTTCTGAGCGGTATCAGCTTGGCTGACCTTGTGACTCGCCGTGAGGTGCAAGAAGTAGCCCAGCGTCAGGACCAGCGCCGTTGCAACAGCAAGGCGCCACGCCTGGACAAGATTGAAGCGTCCGCCGTCGAATGACAGCCAAAGAGCTAGCGGCACGCCAGCCAGCCTGATTTAGGAGATAGTCCATGAAATTGCCGATTTACCTTGATTACTCTGCGACCACCCCGGTTGATCCCCGTGTTGCGCAAAAAATGAGTGAATGCCTGCTGGTCGACGGAAACTTCGGTAACCCGGCGTCCCGTTCCCACGTGTTCGGCTGGAAAGCTGAAGAGTCCGTTGAAAACGCTCGTCGTCAGGTCGCTGACCTGGTCAACGCCGACCCGCGTGAAATCGTCTGGACCTCCGGTGCCACCGAATCCGACAACCTGGCAATCAAGGGTGCGGCACATTTCTATGCCACCAAAGGCAAGCACCTGATCACCACCAAGATTGAGCACAAGGCTGTCCTGGACACCATGCGCCAACTGGAGCGTGAAGGCTTCGAAGTGACCTACATCGAGCCTCGTACCGATGGCCTGGTGACCCCGGAGATGATCGAAGCCGAACTGCGCGACGACACCATCCTGGTTTCGGTCATGCACGTGAACAACGAAATCGGCACCGTCAACGACATCGCAGCGATCGGCGAACTGCTCCGTTCCAAGGGCATCCTGTTCCACGTCGACGCCGCTCAGTCCACCGGCAAGGTCGAGATCGACCTGCAGAAGCTGAAAGTCGACATGATGTCGTTCTCCGCCCACAAGACCTACGGTCCTAAAGGCATCGGCGCCCTGTACGTAAGCCGCAAGCCGCGCGTGCGTATCGAAGCGACCATGCACGGTGGCGGTCACGAGCGCGGCATGCGTTCCGGCACCCTGGCGACCCACCAGATCGTGGGCATGGGTGAAGCTTTCCGCGTAGCCAAGGAAGACATGGCTGCCGAGAACGCGCGCATCAAGGCGTTGAGCGACCGTTTCTACAAGCAGGTCGAGCACCTGGAAGAGCTGTACGTCAACGGCAGCATGACCGCCCGCGTTCCGCACAACCTGAACCTGAGCTTCAACTACGTTGAAGGCGAGTCGCTGATCATGGCGCTCAAGGATCTGGCAGTATCGTCCGGTTCGGCATGCACCTCGGCGTCCCTTGAGCCTTCGTACGTACTGCGCGCCCTGGGCCGCAACGACGAACTGGCACACAGCTCGATCCGCTTCACCTTCGGCCGTTTCACCACCGAAGAAGAAATCGATTACGCCGCGCAGAAAGTTTGCGAGGCCGTTACCAAGCTGCGCGCTCTGTCGCCGCTGTGGGACATGTACAAAGACGGCGTCGATATCTCGAAGATCGAGTGGGCGGCACACTAAACAAAGAAGCCGCCGGATACGGGTCCTGTAGCAGCGCGGCGGTCCACGCAGCGTAACTACAGGGTCTCAAGAGCGGCCCTGATGAGTGAGGATTGAGAATCATGGCTTACAGCGAAAAGGTCATCGACCACTACGAAAACCCGCGCAACGTCGGCAAGATGGACGCGGAAGATCCTGATGTCGGCACCGGCATGGTCGGCGCTCCGGCGTGCGGCGACGTGATGCGCCTGCAGATCAAGGTCAACGAAGCCGGCATCATCGAAGATGCCAAGTTCAAGACTTACGGCTGCGGTTCGGCTATCGCTTCCAGCTCCCTCGCCACCGAGTGGATGAAGGGCAAGACCCTGGACGAAGCGGAAACCATCAAGAACACCCAGCTGGCTGAAGAACTGGCCCTGCCGCCAGTGAAAATCCACTGCTCGGTACTCGCTGAAGACGCCATCAAGGCGGCTGTTCGCGATTACAAGCAGAAGAAAGGCTTGATCTGATTTTCGAGTTTTGGCGACGAGTAAGGAGTCACCGATGGCTATCAGCATGACAGAAGCGGCTGCTCGACACGTGCGGCGCTCCCTCGACGGGCGCGGCAAAGGTGAAGGGATTCGTCTGGGTGTTCGCACCACGGGCTGTTCCGGCCTTGCCTACGTGCTGGAGTTTGTCGACGAGGTGGTTGCAGAGGACCAGGTGTTCGAGAGTCACGGCGAGAAAGTGATCATCGACCCGAAGAGCCTGGCCTACCTGGACGGCACCGAACTCGATTTCGTCAAGGAAGGGTTGAACGAAGGCTTCAAGTTCAACAACCCCAACGTACGCGGTGAATGTGGCTGCGGCGAAAGCTTCAACATCTGAGGCTTGTCGTGGGTACTCCTTGTCATTTCGCTTTATTTGAGCTGCAACCGAGTTTCGATCTGGATCTCGATCAGCTGGCTACGCGCTACCGTGAGTTGGCGCGCGGCGTTCATCCGGACCGTTTTGCTGACGCTTCCGAGCGCGAGCAGCGGTTGGCGCTGGAACAATCCGCGAGCCTCAACGAGGCCTACCAGACGCTCAAGAGTCCACCCAAGCGCGCGCGTTACCTGCTCGCCTTGAATGGTGGCGAGCTGCCGCTGGAGGTCACGGTGCATGATCCGGAGTTTCTGCTGCAGCAAATGGAGTTGCGCGAAGAGCTCGAAGACCTGCAGGACAGCGCCGACCTGAATGGCGTTGCCGTCTTCAAGCGCCGCCTCAAGGCTGCCCAGGATGAACTGAACCAAAGCTTCGCAGCTTGCTGGAACGATGCCGCGCACCGTGAACGGGCCGAACGCCTGATGCGGCGCATGCAGTTCCTCGACAAGCTCACCTACGAAGTGCGCCAGTTAGAAGAGCGCCTCGACGATTAACCCAGTGCCGCTCCGGTCGCACGCCTGATATACAGATAAGTCCTGATAACGATGGCCCTACTGCAGATCGCCGAACCCGGCCAAAGTCCTCAACCGCACCAGCGTCGTCTGGCTGTGGGGATCGACTTGGGCACTACCAATTCGCTGGTCGCTGCATTGCGCAGTGGACTTTCCGAGCCTCTGGCTGACGCAGAAGGGCGGGTCATCCTGCCGTCTGCCGTGCGCTACCACGCCGATCGCGTCGAAGTTGGCGAATCCGCCAAGCTGGCCGCCGCCACCGATCCTTTGAACACCGTGCTGTCGGTCAAGCGCTTGATGGGTCGTGGTCTGTCCGACGTCAAGCAGCTGGGTGATCAGTTGCCGTACCGCTTTGTCGGTGGCGAATCGCACATGCCGTTCATCGAGACGATCCAGGGCCCGAAAAGCCCGGTGGAAGTCTCCGCCGACATCCTCAAGGTCCTGCGTCAGCGTGCCGAAGCGACCCTGGGCGGTGAGCTGGTGGGCGCGGTGATCACCGTTCCGGCCTATTTCGACGACGCTCAGCGTCAAGCCACCAAGGACGCGGCCAAGCTGGCCGGTCTGAACGTGTTGCGCTTGCTCAATGAGCCGACCGCGGCAGCCGTGGCTTACGGTCTGGACCAGCACGCCGAAGGCCTGGTCGCGATTTATGACCTGGGCGGCGGCACCTTCGATATTTCGATTCTGCGCCTGACCGGCGGTGTCTTCGAAGTGTTGGCCACTGGCGGCGACAGCGCCCTGGGTGGCGATGACTTCGACCACGCGATTGCTGGCTGGATCATTGAGGGCGCCGGTTTGTCGGCCGACCTTGATCCGGGCGCGCAGCGTCAACTGCTGCAGACTGCCTGCGCCGCTAAAGAAGCGCTGACCAGTGCCTCGTCGGTCGAAGTGGCGCATGGCGCCTGGAAAGCCGAGCTGACCCGTGAAGCCTTTGATGCGCTGATCGAGCCGATGGTCGCGCGCAGCCTGAAAGCCTGCCGCCGCGCGGTGCGTGATTCCGGTGTCGAACTGGAAGACGTGCATGCCGTGGTCATGGTTGGTGGTTCGACTCGCGTGCCTCGCGTTCGTGAAGCCGTCGCCGAAGCCTTCGGTCGCCAGCCGCTGACTGAAATCGATCCGGATCAAGTGGTGGCCATCGGTGCTGCGATCCAGGCCGATACCCTGGCCGGCAACAAGCGCGATGGCGATGAACTGCTGCTGCTCGACGTGATTCCGTTGTCCCTGGGGCTCGAAACCATGGGCGGTCTGATGGAGAAGGTGATTCCACGCAACACCACCATCCCCGTCGCTCGTGCCCAGGACTTCACCACTTACAAAGACGGCCAGTCGGCCATGGCAATCCACGTGTTGCAGGGCGAGCGCGAGCTGATCAGCGACTGCCGCTCCCTGGCGCGCTTTGAGCTGCGTGGCATTCCAGCGATGGTGGCCGGCGCAGCGAAGATTCGCGTGACCTTCCAGGTCGATGCCGATGGCTTGCTCAGTGTTTCCGCCCGCGAACTGGGTTCGGGCGTCGAAGCCAGCATCCAGGTCAAGCCGTCCTACGGTCTGACCGACGGCGAAATCGCCAAGATGCTCAAGGATTCGTTCCAGCACGCCAACGATGACAAGGTTGCCCGGGTACTGCGTGAGCAGCAGGTCGATGCCCAGCGCCTGATCGAAGCGGTGCAGGCTGCCCTGGAGGCCGACGGCGACCGACTGCTCGACGCCGACGAGCGCATGGTCATCGACCTGCAAGTGCAGGAACTGACCGAACTGATGAAAGGTACCGATGGTTACGCCATCGAGCAGCAGACCAAGCGTCTGTCGCAAGTGACCGACGCCTTTGCTGCCCGCCGCCTGGACTCGACGGTGAAAGCCGCGCTGGCGGGGCGCAACCTGAATGAGATTGAGGAATAACGATGCCGCAGGTCATTTTTCTGCCACACGAGAAGTTTTGCCCCGAAGGCATGGTTGTTGAGGCTGAGACGGGTATTTCCATCCTCGAACTGGCCCACGAGCACCACATCGAGATGGAAAGTGCCTGTGGCGGCGTTTGTGCCTGCACCACTTGCCACTGCATCATCCGCGAGGGTTTCGACTCGCTGGAAGAGGCTGACGAGCTGGAAGAGGACTACCTTGATAAGGCTTGGGGTCTTGAGCGCGAGTCCCGTCTGGGGTGCCAGGCCAAGGTCGGTACCGAAGACCTGACCGTCGAGATTCCGAAGTATTCGCTCAACCATGCGGCCGAAGCACCGCACTGATTCAAGGATCTGAAATGAGTCTGAAATGGGTTGATGTGCTGGAAATCGCGATCCAGTTGGCTGAAAGCAAGCCTGAGGTGGACCCGCGTTACGTGAACTTCGTCGATCTGCACCAATGGGTGCTGGCATTGCCGGAGTTCAGCGATGATCCGACCCGCGGCGGCGAGAAAGTGCTTGAAGCCATTCAGGCCGCCTGGATCGAAGAGGCAGACTGAGTCTGTCGAGCAGGTTAGGCAATACCCGAGAACCCGCGTATAATTCGCGGGTTTAATTTTTCGTAAATTACCGTTTCTGGAGTTACACCATGGCTGTTCAACGTACTTTCTCCATCATCAAGCCTGACGCCGTTGCTAAAAACGTTATCGGCGAGATCACCACTCGTTTCGAAAAAGCTGGCCTGCGCGTTGTAGCTTCGAAACTGAAGCAACTGTCCAAAGCCGAAGCTGAAGGCTTCTACGCTGAGCACAGCGCTCGTGGTTTCTTCAACGACCTGGTTGCTTTCATGATCTCCGGTCCGGTTGTCGTTCAGGTTCTGGAAGGCGAAAACGCTATCGCTCTGAACCGTGAGCTGATGGGCGCTACCAACCCTAAAGAAGCTGCTGCCGGCACCATCCGCGCTGACTTCGCTGATTCCATCGACGCCAACGCCGTACACGGTTCGGACTCCGAAGCCGCTGCCGCTCGCGAAATCTCGTACTTCTTCGCAGCTACTGAAGTAACCACTCGCTAAGCATTGGCTTAAGAGTGAAGGTGAATCCATGACTACATCGACTGTAAAAACTAACCTGCTGGGTCTGACCCAGCTGGAAATGGAAAAATTCTTCGACTCAATCGGGGAGAAGCGTTTCCGTGCCGGTCAGGTAATGAAATGGATTCACCACTTTGGTGTCGATGATTTCGATGCCATGACGAACGTCAGCAAGGCCTTGCGCGAAAAGCTCAAGGTTGTTGCTGAGGTCCGTGGTCCGGAAGTGGTCAGCGAGGACATCTCCAGCGACGGCACCCGCAAGTGGGTGGTGCGCGTGGCGTCCGGCAGCTGCGTCGAGACCGTTTACATTCCCCAGGGCAAGCGCGGCACCTTGTGCGTTTCGTCCCAGGCAGGCTGTGCCCTGGATTGCAGTTTCTGCTCCACCGGCAAGCAAGGCTTCAACAGCAACCTCACCGCCGCCGAAGTCATCGGGCAGGTGTGGATTGCCAACAAATCCTTTGGCAGCGTCCCGGCAACCGTCGACCGTGCCATCACCAACGTGGTGATGATGGGCATGGGTGAGCCGCTGCTGAACTTCGACAACGTCGTCGCGGCCATGCATTTGATGATGGACGACCTGGGCTACGGCATTTCCAAGCGCCGTGTGACCCTGTCGACCTCCGGCGTGGTGCCGATGATCGATGAGCTCTCCAAGCACATCGACGTCTCCCTGGCGTTGTCCCTGCACGCACCGAATGACGCATTGCGTAACCAATTGGTGCCGATCAACAAGAAGTATCCGCTTAAGATGCTCCTCGAGTCGTGCCAGCGCTACATGTCGAATCTCGGCGAAAAGCGCGTGCTGACCATCGAGTACACCTTGCTCAAAGATATCAACGACAAGGTCGAGCACGCCGTGGAGATGATCGAGCTGCTCAAGAACATCCCGTGCAAGATCAACCTGATCCCGTTCAACCCGTTCCCGCACTCCGGTTACGAGCGCCCGAGCAACAACGCCATTCGTCGTTTCCAGGATCAGCTTCATCATGCCGGTTTCAACGTCACCGTCCGCACCACCCGTGGTGAAGACATCGATGCGGCCTGTGGTCAACTGGTAGGGCAGGTGCTGGATCGCACCCGTCGCAGCGAACGTTATATCGCCGTGCGTGAACTCAACGCCGACAACGATGTAGCGCAAGACGCCGCGAAATAACCAAGAGAGGATCTCTATGTCCCTGCGCTTTGCGCTGCTTTTGCTGTTGGCCAGCCTGTGTGCTGGCTGCGTGCTTTCGGGTGATTACAACCCGATGAAGACCAGCAAGGGCCGTGATGAAGCGCGTGAGGCCTATGTGCAACTCGGTATCGGGTATTTGCAACAAGGCATGACCGAACGCGCCAAGGTTCCGTTGAAGAAAGCATTGGAGCTGGATGGCTCCGACCCTGATGCCAACGCGGCGCTGGGGTTGGTGTTCCAGGCCGAGATGGAACCGGAACTTGCCGACGAGCATTTTCGCAAGGCGCTGGCTTCCCGTCCCGGCGATGCACGAATCCTCAATAACTACGGCAGTTTCCTGTTCGAGCAGAAGCGTTACAACGAAGCCTACGAGCGCTTTGAACAGGCCGCTGCCGATACCCTGTATCCTGAGCGTTCGCGGGTGTTCGAGAACCTGGGCATGACCGCAGCGATGCTCGGTCAGCGCGATCTGGCCCGGCAGCAACTGGAAAAAGCCCTGCGCCTGAACCGCCAACAACCACGTGCATTGCTGGAAATGGCTGAGTTGTCTTACGAAGACAGGCATTATGTGCCTGCGCGTGACTATTACGACCGTTTTAGCCAGCTCTCCGAGCAAAATGCACGTAGTCTATTGCTCGGCGTTCGGCTGGCAAAAGTGTTCGAAGACCGCGACAAGGCCGCAAGTGCAGGCCTGCAACTAAAAAGACTCTATCCCGGTACGCCGGAATATCAGCAATACCTGTCGGAGCAATGATGAAAGCGGCGCATCCCGAAGTTGTAGCAGCGAATCGCGTAAACCCCGGTGAGACTTTGCGCCAGGCCCGCGAAAGCAATGGCTGGTCGCTGGCCGAAGTGGCCCTCAAGCTCAACCTCACCACCACTTCCCTGAGCAATCTGGAAGCCGGCGCCTTCGACAAGCTGCCCGGGCATACTTTTGCCCGTGGTTACATTCGCGCCTATGCCAAATTGCTCGGCATGGACCAGGCCGTTCTGGTCCAGCAATTCGATCAATCCACCGGTACCGACTCCCAGGGCAGCAATGTTCACAGCCTGGGCCGTATTGAAGAGCCGGTCCGGGTTTCCCACACCATTTTGCGAATCGTCAGCCTGCTGTTGCTGGTCGCGGTGATCGGTGGCGGTTTCGTCTGGTGGCAGGATCAGACCTCGATGCGCACCAAGGACCTGATCGGTCTGGCACCAGAGCACGTAGAAGTCGAAGGCGCTGACGGTACGACACAGATTCACCCGCTGGACGAGCCGGAAGACCAGGCCGTCGTGGAAGGCCAGAACGAAGGCGTAACCGCCCTCGCGCTGCCACAGGCCGACGCTCCGGCTGAAGCACCAGAGCAGGCTCAGGCGACTGCGCCAGCCGCCTTGGTAGCGCCGACCACGCCAGCCGCACCCGCGCACACCACCGCGCCCGTTGTCGCAGCGCCAGTGACCCCGGCCGCTCCGGCTCCGGCGGCTCCTGCCGTCCCGGCCCCGGTGGCGACTGCACCGGTAGCCCCTGTCGCTCCTGCTCCAGCGGCAGCCGCGCCGGTGGCCGGTCAAGGCCAGGTTCAGGTGCAGTTCACTTCCGATTGCTGGACACAAGTGACCGACGGTAGCGGCAAGGTGCTGTTCAGTGGTCTCAAACGCAAAGGCGACAGCCTGGCAATCAATGGCAAACCACCGTTTGCCGTGCGTCTGGGCTTTGCCCGTGGCGCTCAGGTCAGCTACAACGGCCAGCCGGTTGATGTCGCTCCGTTCACCAGTGGCGAGACTGCTCGCCTGAAGTTGGGTCAATAAGTCATGCACGGCGAATCTCCAATCAAACGTCGCGAATCCCGCAAAATCTGGGTCGGTAACGTGCCTGTTGGCGGCGATGCGCCTATCGCTGTGCAGAGCATGACCAACAGCGACACCAACGATGTTGCGGCCACCGTCGCGCAGATCAATCGCCTGGAAGCGGCCGGCGTCGATATCGTGCGGGTCTCCGTACCGGACATGGACGCCGCCGAAGCCTTCGGCAAGATCAAGCAGCTGGTCAAAGTACCCTTGGTTGCCGACATTCACTTCGACTACCGGATCGCTTTGCGCGTAGCCGAACTGGGTGTCGATTGCCTGCGGATCAACCCGGGCAACATCGGTCGCGAAGACCGCGTGCGTGCGGTGGTGGATGCCGCCCGTGACCGCGGGATCCCGATCCGTATCGGCGTGAACGCCGGTTCCCTGGAAAAAGACCTGCAAAAGAAATACGGCGAGCCGACCCCGGCAGCGCTGGTCGAGTCTGCCTTGCGCCACGTCGAGCACCTTGAGCGCCTGAACTTCCAGGACTTCAAGGTCAGCGTGAAAGCCTCCGATGTGTTCATGGCCGTCGAAGCCTACCGCTTGCTGGCCAAGGAAATCGTCCAGCCGCTGCACTTGGGCATCACCGAAGCCGGTGGATTGCGTTCCGGCACGGTGAAATCTGCCGTGGGCCTCGGTATGCTGCTCGCCGAAGGGATTGGCGATACTATCCGCATCTCGTTGGCGGCCGACCCGGTCGAGGAAGTGAAAGTCGGCTACGACATTCTCAAATCCCTGCACCTGCGTTCCCGTGGCATCAACTTCATCGCCTGCCCGAGCTGCTCGCGGCAGAACTTCGATGTGGTCAAGACCATGAACGAGCTGGAAGGGCGCCTCGAGGATTTGCTGGTGCCGCTGGATGTCGCGGTTATCGGTTGCGTGGTCAATGGCCCGGGCGAAGCCAAGGAAGCCCATATCGGCTTGACCGGCGGCACGCCGAACCTGATTTACATCGACGGCAAGCCGTCGCAGAAGCTGACGAATGACAATCTGGTGGATGAGCTTGAACGCTTGATCCGCCAGAAAGCGGCCGAAAAGGTCGAAGCCGACGCCGCAGTCATTGCGCGCGGCTGAGTCCGACTAACGAGCCGCATGAATTTAAGGATTTAAAGTGAGCAAGTCTCTGCAAGCCATTCGTGGCATGAACGACATCCTGCCCGAACAGACTCCCCTGTGGCGTCATTTTGAAGGCACCGTTTCGCGTCTGCTGGATAACTACGGTTACAAGCAGATCCGCATGCCGATCGTCGAGTTCACCGAACTGTTCAAGCGTTCCATCGGTGAAGTGACCGACATCGTCGAAAAAGAGATGTACACCTTCGACGACCGCAACGGCGACTCCCTGACCCTGCGCCCTGAAGGCACGGCGGCCTGTGTGCGCGCGGTGCTGGAACACGGCATCACCGGCGGCGGCCAGGTTCAGAAACTCTGGTACATCGGTCCGATGTTCCGCCACGAGCGTCCGCAAAAAGGCCGTTATCGCCAGTTCCACCAGATCGGTGTCGAAGTGTTCAACCTCGACGGTCCGGACATCGACGCCGAGTTGATCGTGCTGACCTGGCGCCTGTGGGGCGAACTGGGCATCCGCGATGCGGTCAAGCTCGAGCTCAACAGCCTGGGCACCAGCGAGTCTCGCGGTCGTTATCGCGAGGCACTGGTCGAGTTCCTGTCCCGGCATCTGGACAAGCTGGACGAAGACAGCCAGCGCCGCCTGAAGACCAACCCGTTGCGGGTCCTGGACACCAAGAACGCCGAGACGCAGGCGATTCTGGTCGATGCGCCGAAAATGGCCGACTACCTCGACGAAGAATCCCGCGTGCATTTCGAGGGCCTCAAGGCTCGTCTGGACGCCGCCGGCATTCCTTATGTGATCAACCCGAAGCTGGTTCGCGGGCTGGACTACTACAGCAAGACCGTTTTCGAATGGGTCACCGACAAACTTGGCGCCCAGGGCACCGTGTGTGCCGGTGGCCGCTACGACGGTCTGGTGGAGCAGATGGGCGGCAAGCCGACCGCTGGCGTTGGCTTTGCCATGGGCATCGAACGCCTGGTGCTGTTGCTCGAAACCCTGGAGCAGATCCCGCAAGAGATCTCCCGTCAGGTCGACGTCTACCTCTGCGCTTTCGGTGAAGCCGCCGAACTGGCCGGCCTGACCCTCGCAGAGCGCGTGCGTGACCAGTTGCCCAACCTGCGCCTGCAAGTGAATGCCGGCGCCGGCAGTTTCAAAAGCCAGTTCAAGAAGGCCGACAAGAGCGGCGCGCTGTACGCGCTGATCCTCGGTGACGACGAAATGGCCCAGCAAGTGGTAGGTTTCAAACCCCTGCGTGGCCAGGGCGAACAACAAAGCATTGCCTGGGATGCGCTTGCTGCACACCTGGCCACCTGCGTCGTGCAGGGTTGAAGCTGTCTTAACAGCCGAATTAGCGATTAAGGAGTATTGGGGTGTCGAGTACCGAAGACGAACATTTGATGGAATTGAAGGAATGGTGGTCACGCAACGGTAAGCCCCTGGTCACTGGCGGCCTGTTGGCGCTGGTCATCGTGTTCGGCTGGCAGGCGTTCCAGAAGTATCAGAGCAATCAGTCGCAAGGCGCCTCGATTCTCTATCAGCAATTGCTCGAAACCACGCTGACGCCTGACGGCAAGCCTGATGCGGCCCGTGTTTCGGACCTGGCCGGCAAGCTCAACAGCGAGTTCGGCGGCAGCGCCTATGCGCAGTACGGCAGCCTGTTCGTGGCCAAGGTAGCGGTCGACAGCGGCAAGCTGGACGACGCGGTCACCGAGCTCAAGGCCATTGTCGCCAAACCGGCCAACCCGGCGCTGGGCGAAATCGCCCGTCAGCGTCTGGCCCAGGTACTCGGCGCGCAGAACAAGGCCGACGAAGCACTGAAGCTGCTCGAAGGCGATGCCGACAAGGCATTCCTGGCCACTCGCGAAGAGCTCAAGGGTGACCTGCTGGTGCAGCTGGGTCGTACTGACGAGGCGAGCGCGGCGTATCAAAAAGCCAAGGCGGCACTGTCGGATGAAGCGGCGGTCGGTGGCCTGCAAATCAAGCTGGACGACCTGGCCAAAGGGGATGCGTGACGTGATTCGTTGGAAACATGCAGCATTGCTGGCCCTGGCCATTTTGGCCGCGGGTTGCAGCAGCAACAGCAAAAAAGAACTGCCTCCGGCCGAACTGGTCGACTTCAAGGAAGAAGTGGTTCTGCACAAGCAGTGGAGTCGTTCGATCGGTGACGGTCAGGGCGAAACCTACAACATGCTGGTTCCGGCCATCGATGGCGATACCATCTATGCCGCCGACGTCACTGGCGTGTTGATGGCGATGGACCGCAACACCGGCGATGTCAAATGGAAGAAAGACCTCGAGTTGCCTGTTTCCGGCGCCGTTGGCGTAGGTTACGGTCTGGTCACCATTGGTACGATCAAGGGTGAAATCGTTGCCCTGGACGCGATCAACGGTGAAGAAAAGTGGCGCGCTCGCGTGTCCAGCGAAGTACTGGCGCCGCCAGCCAACAACGGTGACGTCGTGGTGGTTCAGACCCAGGACGATCGTCTGATCGGCCTGGATGCCTCCACCGGTGACCGTCGCTGGATCTATGACAGCACGCCTGCGGTACTGACCCTGCGTGGCACCAGTGCGCCGATCGTGACCAACCGCCTCGCGGTGGCTGGCCTGTCGACCGGTAAAGTGGTTGCCGTGGACATCTCCAACGGCGTACCGGTGTGGGAACAGCGCGTAGCGATCCCGCAAGGTCGTTCGGAGCTGGAGCGTGTGGTCGACATCGACGGTGGCTTGCTGCTGTCGGGCGAGACGCTGTATGTCGCCAGCTATCAGGGGCGCGTTGCTGCTCTGGACCTGCAAAGCGGCCGTCAGCTCTGGCAGCGTGATGCTTCCAGCTATGCCGGTGTCGCCCAGGGTTTCGGTACCGTTTATGTGACCCTGTCTTCGGGCACCGTTGAAGGCGTCGACGAGCGTTCCACCACAGCCTTGTGGAGCAACGACTCGCTGGCCCGCCGTCAACTGTCGGCTCCGGAAGTGTTCTCCAGCTACGTTGCAGTCGGTGACCTGGAAGGTTACCTGCACCTGCTGAGTCAGGTGGACGGTCGTTTCGTCGGCCGCGAGCGCATCGACAGCGACGGCCTGCGTGCCCGTCCGCTGGTGGTGGGTGACACGATTTATGTATATGGCAACAGCGGCAAACTGGAAGCCCTGACCATTAAGTAAAGGTTTGACTATGCTTGGGGTTAACCCCCCAGGCTGCTTCACCGTTTGTAAGAGTGTAGGAGCGAGCTTGCTCGCGATGGACGTCAACGATTACGTTGGCAATCTGGATAAACGCGGTGTCTTTGCGTTTTTCGCGAGCAAGCTCGCTCCTGCAAAAAAACACACGGTGATTGCCCCGAGCACCAGCCGCTGCCTCGCAGCGGCTTTTGTATTTTCTGAAATAACGAAGTGGAGAGCCGCATGGTTCCCGTAATCGCCCTGGTGGGCCGACCGAACGTCGGCAAGTCCACCTTGTTCAACCGCCTGACCAGGACTCGTGACGCCATCGTCGGCGACTTGTCCGGTCTGACCCGTGATCGCCAGTACGGTGAGGCCAAGTGGCAAGGGCGTTCCTACATTCTGATCGACACCGGCGGTATCTCCGGTGACGAGCACGGTATGGACGAAAAGATGGCCGAGCAGTCGCTGCTGGCCATTGAAGAAGCGGATGTCGTTCTGTTCCTGGTAGATGCCAAGGCCGGTTTCACCGCCGC
Organism: Pseudomonas sp. GW823-FHT06E10; assembly: GCF_058794995.1. NCBI lineage: Bacteria > Pseudomonadati > Pseudomonadota > Gammaproteobacteria > Pseudomonadales > Pseudomonadaceae > Pseudomonas > Pseudomonas sp. GW823-FHT06E10. The sequence goes on from NZ_JBXAHJ010000012.1 coordinate 149,410, forward strand.
CGACCAGATGATCGCCGAGCATTTGCGCAAACGTAACAAGCGTTCCCACGTGGTGGCCAACAAGGTCGACAACATCGACCCGGAAATGGCCCGCGCCGAATTCGCCCCGTTGGGCATGGGCCACGCGATCCCGATCGCCGGTGCCCACGGCCGTGGTATCACCCAGTTGCTGGAAATCGCACTGAGTGACTTCCCGAAAGACGAAGACGAGCTGGAAGAAGGCGAGGAAGAAGATGTAGCCGAAGGCGAGGAAGCCAAGCGCATTCCTGGCCCAAGCGAAAAAGACGGGATCAAGATCGCCATCATCGGCCGTCCGAACGTCGGCAAGTCGACCCTGGTCAACCGCATGCTCGGGGAAGACCGGGTAATCGTCTACGACCAACCCGGTACCACCCGCGACAGTATCTACATCCCGTTCGAGCGTAACGACGAGAAGTACACGCTGATCGACACCGCCGGTGTGCGCAAGCGCGGCAAGATCCACGAAGAAGTCGAAAAGTTCTCCGTGGTCAAAACCCTGCAAGCGATCAAAGACGCCAACGTGGTGATCTTCGTGATGGACGCCCGCGAAGGCGTGGTGGATCACGACCTCAACCTGCTGGGCTTTGCCCTTGAGGCCGGTCGTGCCTTGGTCATCGCGATCAACAAGTGGGACGGCATGACGCCGAGCGAGCGCGACTTCGTCAAGATCGAGTTGCAGCGTCGTCTGTTTTTCGTCGAGTTTGCCGATATTCACTTTATCTCGGCACTGCACGGCACTGGCGTGGGCAACCTCTACGCGTCGGTACAGAACTCGTTCAAGTCCGCGGTTACCCGCTGGCCGACCAGTCGCCTGACCCAGATCCTGGAAGACGCGGTCAGCGAGCACCAGCCGCCGATGGTCAACAGCCGCCGGATCAAGCTGCGTTATGCTCACCTTGGTGGCGCGAACCCGCCGATCATCGTGATCCACGGCAACCAGATCGAGAAGGTGCCGAAGTCCTACGTGCGTTACCTGGAAAACACCTACCGCCGTGTGCTGAAGCTGGTCGGTACGCCGATCCGCATCGAGTTCAAGGGTGGCGAGAACCCATACGAAGGCAACAAGAACACGCTCACCGACCGTCAGGTCAACAAGAAGCGTCGCTTGATGTCGCACCACAAGAAGGCCGACAAGAAGCGTCGCGACAAGCGCTGATTCAGCGCTTGCTCACTCTTTTGGGGTGGGCTTGTTGTGGCGAGGGGGCTTGCCCCCGTTCGGTTGCGCAGCAGCCGCAATACCTGCAAGTGCGGTCTACCAGACACACCGAGATCGCAGGATTGGGGTCGCTTCGCGACCCAACGCGGGCAAGCCCGCTCGCCACAAGGTACGGCGGTGATCAATTGAAGAAGGGCGTCTATAAGGCGCCCTTTTTCATGCTTGCCGTTTGGGCTATCCTCGGACTCCCCCGCGCCGCCGTAGAGCCGGGTGTAGAGCAGGGAACCACCGATGATCACCAGCAAGCTGCCGAATGTCGGCATCACTATCTTCACTCAGATGTCTCAGCTCGCGGCTCAGACCGGCGCGCTCAATCTGTCCCAGGGTTTTCCCGATTTCGCGGCCCCGCAGGCCCTGTGCGATGCGGTCGGCCGGCATATCGCCAGCGGCCATAACCAGTATTCGCCAATGACCGGGCTGCCGGTGTTGCGTCAGCAGATCGCGGCGAAGATCGCCCGCAGTTATGGCGCACAGGTAGATGTGGATACTGAAGTGACGGTCACCCCCGGCGCGACCGAGGCGATTTTCTGTGCCATTCAGGCGGTTATCCACAGCGGTGACGAAGTCATTGTGTTTGACCCGGCATACGACAGCTACGAACCTTCGGTGGAGCTGGCAGGCGGCCGTTGCGTGCATGTGCAACTGGGCCTGAACGATTTCAGTATCGACTTCGAGAAGCTTGCTGAGGCACTGAGCCCGCGCACGCGGATGATCATTCTCAACACCCCGCACAACCCTAGCGGTGCGTTGATCAGCCGTGACGAACTCGACCAGTTGGCGACGTTAATCCGTGATCGCGATATCTATGTGATCAGCGACGAAGTCTATGAACATCTGGTGTATGACGGCGTGCCTCACGTCAGCGTGCTGGCCCATGAAGAGCTGTATCAGCGTGCATTCGTGGTCAGTTCGTTCGGCAAGACCTACCACGTCACCGGCTGGAAAACCGGTTATGTGATCGCACCGCCGGCCCTGACGGCGGAATTGCGCAAGGTGCACCAGTACGTCAATTTCTGTGGTGTGACGCCGCTGCAATATGCCTTGGCCGATTTTATGGCCGAGCATCCCGAGCACGTCGAAGAGCTGCCTGCTTTCTATCAGGCCAAGCGTGATCTGTTCTGCGATCTGCTGGTGCCGTCGCGTTTCAGTTTCACCCGGGTGACCGGCACCTATTTCCAGTTGGTCGATTACTCGCAGATCCGCCCGGACCTCAATGACGTCGAGATGGCCCTGTGGATGACTCGCGAGCACGGCGTGGCCAGTATCCCGATCTCGGTGTTCTACCAGACGCCACCGGTCGGCCAACGCCTGGTGCGGCTGTGCTTTGCCAAGCGTGAGGAGACCCTGCGTGAAGCGGCGGAAAAACTATGCGTGATCTGAGTGCATTGCCGAAACTGACCGTTGCGCTGATCCAGACGTCCCTGGCCTGGCACGACCGCCAGGCCAACCTCGAGCATTTCGAACCGTTGCTGGAGCAGGCTCGCGGTGCCGACCTGATCATTTTGCCGGAGATGTTCACCACCGGTTTCTCCATGGAGTCGGAAGCCCTCGCCGAAGCGGAAAACGGCCCCACCAGCAAATGGCTGCGGGCTCAGGCTTTGAGGCTTGATGCGGTGATCACCGGTAGCGTGATCGTCCAGGCCGCCGACGGCAGTCATCGCAATCGCCTGTTGTGGGCACGCCCGGATGGCGAGGTGTGGCATTACGACAAGCGTCATCTGTTCCGCATGGCCGGTGAGCATAACCACTACACCCCCGGCGAGCGCCAGGTGCAGTTCGAGCTCAAGGGCTGGCGAGTACGGCCGCTGATTTGCTACGACCTGCGCTTCCCGGTGTGGAGCCGTGACGCCCAGGACACCGATCTGCTGCTGTACACCGCCAACTGGCCCGGTGCGCGGCGCCAGCACTGGAACCGCTTGCTGCCGGCGCGGGCGATCGAGAACCTGTGCTATGTGGCGGCGGTGAACCGTATTGGCACGGATGGCAAAGGTTTTGCGTATACCGGTGACAGCCAGGTCCTGGATTTCCAGGGCGAGACGCTGCTCAGTGCCGGAGAGGCTGACGGGGTGTTCAAGGTGGTGCTGGATGCGGCGGAACTGGCGGCGTATCGCACGCGGTTTCCGGCGAATCTGGATGCCGATACCTTCGAGTTCACCTGAAATCTTTACTGTCTGACAGGGCCTCATCGCGAGCAAGCTCGCTCCCACAGTGACCGCGTTCACACCGATCAAATGTGGGAGCGAGCTTGCTCGCGATGGGGCCGGGACAAGCAATACAAAAACAGGCAGGCAAACAAAAAGGCCCCAAGGTTCGCACCTTGAGGCCTTTTGCATTTCAGCGATGGGTTACGCCGCTTTCGCTTCCGGCTGGCTCAGCGAACGGTTCAGTGCGCTGAACAGGGCCTTGAAGCTGGCGGTGGTGATGTTTTCGTCGATGCCGACGCCATGCACCGCGCGTTCGCCGTTCACTCGCAGTTCAATGTAGGCCGCAGCCTTGGCATTGGTGCCAGCGCCGATGGCGTGCTCATTGTAGTCCATGATTTCCACCGGTACCGGCAGGCCGGCCACCAGCGCCTCCAGGGCGCCGTTGCCCTTGCCGCGCCAGTGCAGGTTAGTCTCGCCCTGGCCTTGGCTGGCCACTTCCACTTCGACGGCGCTGTGACCGTTTTCTTCCTGCAGGCGATGGCTGACCAGCGCGTACGGGGTGTTGGCCTGCAAGTACTCGCTGTGCAGCAATGCGTGGATCTGCTGGGCGGTCATTTCCAGGCCCAGGCGGTCGGTTTCACGCTGCACGACCTGACTGAACTCGATCTGCATGCGACGCGGCAGGCTGATGCCGTATTCCTGTTCCAGCAGGTAGGCGATACCGCCCTTGCCCGACTGGCTGTTGACGCGGATGACCGCCTCGTAGCTGCGGCCGATGTCGGCCGGGTCGATCGGCAGGTACGGTACTTCCCACAGTGCGTCCGGTTTCTGCTGGGCAAAGCCCTTGCGGATCGCATCCTGGTGCGAGCCGGAGAACGCGGTATGCACCAGGTCGCCGACGTACGGGTGACGCGGGTGCACCTGGATCTGGTTGCACTCTTCGACGACTTTGCGCACGCCGTCGATGTCGGAGAAGTCCAGCTCAGGGTTCACGCCCTGGGTGTAGAGGTTCAACGCCACGGTCACGAGGTCGACGTTACCGGTACGCTCGCCGTTGCCGAACAGGCAGCCTTCGACACGGTCGGCGCCAGCCATCAGGCCCAGTTCGGTGGCGGCAACGCCGGTGCCACGGTCGTTGTGGGTGTGCAGGCTGATGATCACGCTGTCACGACGGTTGATGTGACGGCCAAACCATTCGATCTGGTCGGCATAGATGTTCGGCGTCGCGCATTCCACCGTGGCCGGCAGGTTGAGGATCATCTTGTGCTCGGGCGTCGGGTTCCAGACTTCGATCACCGCGTCGCAGACTTCCTTGGCGAACTCCATTTCGGTGGCGCTGAAGGTTTCCGGCGAGTATTCGAAGGTCCACTCGGTGTCCGGCTGCATGGCCGCGTATTTGACGAACAGCTTGGCGGCGTTCACGGCGATGGCCTTGACCCCGTCCTTGTCCTGGTTGAAGACAATGCGGCGGAAGGAAGGGGAGGTCGCGTTGTACAGGTGAACGATGGCTTTCTTCGCGCCGCGCAGGGATTCGAAGGTGCGCTCGATCAGGTCTTCACGGCCCTGGGTCAGCACCTGGATGGTGGTGTCGTCCGGGATGTGGTTGCCTTCGATCAGGGTGCGGACGAAGTCGAAGTCGGTTTGCGAGGCGGCCGGGAACGATGCTTCGATTTCCTTCACGCCGACCTGCACCAGGGTTTTCCAGAAACGCAGCTTCTTGACGGCGTCCATCGGTTCGATCAGCGACTGGTTGCCGTCGCGCAGGTCGGAGCTGCACCAGATCGGCGCGGCGGTGATGGTTTTCGACGGCCAGGTGCGGTCCGGAATGTCGATGGTCGGGAACGCGCGGTATTTCGAAGACGGGTCTTTGAGCATGCTCATCAGGAAATCCTTATTGTGTTGGCCGAAAAAAGGCGGCCTGCCGGTGGATCAAAAGTTCTTGGACTAACGCTTGGGACGAGGCACCACGATTCAGCCCGGCAGTCGTGCACTGACGAGGCACAGGCTGCGGTGCTGGCGGAGCTGAATGAGGGTGTGAGAGGTTTTCATGCCTTCAACCCTAACCTTGGGGGGGAAAGATGGCAAGCAGTCGAAAAAAATTGAGAGGAATACTCGTGAGCGGGTATTTATCGAGATTTTATTGCTGCGATTGGCAGTGATTGTTTTGTTGTTTGCGCGAGGTTTGAGTGGTGCGCAATTGATGATGTGACACTGCCGGACTGCTTTCGGTGTCTGTGATATTGCCATCGCGAGCAAGCTCGCTCCCACAGGTGCAGCGCAATCCCTGTGGGAGCGGGCTTGCCCGCGAAGAGACCATCGGCCTCGGCTAGGATTCAGGGCTGAAACGCACCAATGAAGATAGCCGGATCGACCCGCGCATCGTTCAGGCTGATGTTCCAGTGCATGTGCGGTCCGGTCGCGCGGCCGGTCGCGCCGACTTTGCCGACCACGTCACCACGGGCCAGTGGCTGCCCCACCTTCACGTCGATTTTCGACATGTGGCAGAACATGCTGATAAAGCCCTGGCCATGGTCGACGAACACCGTGTTGCCATTGAAGAAATAGTTGCCGATCAGGATCACCTTCCCGGCGGCCGGGGTCTTGATTGGCGTACCGCCGGGTACGGCGAAGTCCAGGCCTGAGTGGGGGTTGCGTTCTTCACCGTTGAAAAAGCGCCGCACGCCGAACTTGCTCGACAGCGGCCCGTTCACCGGTTTGTCCAGCAGCAGGTTGCTCGGGGTGTTGGGGCTGAACGTGCGGTAGGCAGTAATCTGCTCAGCCAGTTCACGCTCGATGCGCTTGAGATTTTCCGGGTCCGGATTGACCTGTTGGGTGTTCTTCAGGGTGATGCGCTGTTCCGGGTATTTCTTGTTACCAACCGTAAAATTCAGATTACGGCCGCCGCTGCTGACCGATTGAACCCCCGGCTTGACCGTCAGCGGCAGGCCGACAATGGCCAGCCAGTTGTTCTGTTCCTTCACTACCAGCACCGGTTTGCCTTGATAAGTGGCTTTTGGCGCCTGGGCGGACGTGCCAAGGTCCACCACCGCAACGCCTCCCGGCACCGGTTTGTTCAACTGGCGAGTAATGTAGCTGTCGGCATGGGCGTTGAAGGTCAGGAGCAGCAACAGCAACGGAGCAAAGAAACGCGGCATGGATCAATCCAGTAAAGAAAGGGTGACGGGCGTCAGGTGATTGTCTTCGACCCGTACTTGCAGTTCGCCTTCGCCCAGTTTGGCCTTCAGGCGCTGGCCGGTATGGGTTTGCGCGGCGTTGCGGATCGCGTTGCCGCGCTCGTCCAGCAAGATGCTGTAGCCACGGCCGAGGGTCGCCAGCGGGCTGACCACATGCAGTGTCTGCATCTGGCTGTGCAATTGCAGGCGACGGTTCTTCAGCCCTTCGCGGATCGCGCGCGGCAGGCGTTCGGCCAGGCTGTCGAGGCGCTGGCGAAGCATTGCCAGTTGCCGGCCCGGATGTTGTGCAGCCAGACGGGTTTCCAGGCGGATCAAGCGTTCGCGGCGGGTGTTGAGGCTGCGCTCGAACGCGCGGCGCATGCGCATGTCCAGGTCATCCAGGCGTTGCGCTTGCTGGCGCAGGCGCTCGCCGGGATGGCGCAGGCGTCGGGAAACGCCTTCCAGGCGCAGGCGGTCGCGCATCAAGCGGTCCCGCATGCGCATCACCAGCCGTCGGTGCAGGCTTTCGACCCGACGCATCAGGTCGCTGGAGTCCGGTGCCAGCAATTCGGCGGCAGCGGAAGGGGTGGGCGCACGCACGTCGGCCACGAAGTCGCTGATCGACACGTCGGTTTCATGGCCGACCGCGCTGACAATCGGCGTCACGCAAGCGTCTACGGCGCGGGCCACGGCTTCTTCGTTGAAGCACCAGAGATCTTCCAGCGAGCCACCGCCCCGGGCCAGGATCAGTGCGTCGAAACCGCGGGCATCGGCCAGTTTCAGGGCGCGGACAATCTGCGCTGTGGCTTCGCGGCCCTGTACGGCGGTAGGGATCAGGGTCAATTGCACCTGCGGTGCACGACGGCGGAACACGCTGATGATGTCGCGGATCACCGCCCCAGTGGGCGAACTGATGATGCCGATGCGTTGCGGATGCGCCGGCAACGGCACCTTGCGCTCGGCACTGAACAGGCCTTCGGCGCTGAGCTTTTCCTTGAGTGCATCGAACGCCAGGCGCAAGGCGCCATCGCCGGCCGGCTCCACGGTGTCGAGGATCAGCTGATAATCACCGCGTCCCTCGAACAGTGAGACCTTGCCACGCACCTTGACCGCCAGGCCGTCTTTCAAGGCCTGACGAACCCGTGCCGCGTTCTGCCGGAACAACGCGCAACGCACCTGGGCGCCGCTGTCCTTGAGGGTGAAATACACGTGGCCGGAAGCCGGGCGGGCGAGGTTGGAGATTTCGCCTTCGACCCAGATGTTGCTGAACACGTCTTCAAGCAACACCCGCGCACGGCCGTTGAGCTGGCTGACGGTCAGGACTTCGCGGTCCAGGCCGAGTCTTGCAAAGGGATCTTTAATCATGGGGCGCAGTTTAAAGGCATTTGCCTGGCAATCTCCACGACTGCTCACAAATCCATTGAGGGCATTTATGTGGGAGCGAGCTTGCTCGCGATGGGGCCCGCAAATTCAGCATTGATTTGCCAGACAGAGCGCCATCGCGAGCAAGCTCGCTCCCACAGAGGTAAAGTCGCCTCATGTGATCAAGGAAGATGTTCGGATGAATGTGTTTGAACTGTTGAACCAATGGCCCTTTGGCCCGCTGGACTGGCTGGTAATCGGTGCGGGCATCGCCCTGGCCTACATCGTGTTCGGCATCGCCGGTTTCGGCACCGCGCTGGTGGCGGGGCCGATTCTGATTCTGTTCATGCCACTGTCGAAGATCGTGCCGTTGCTGGTGCTGCTCGATTTTGTCGCGGCATTCGGCAATCTGCTGCCGTCACGGCGAGATGTGGCGAGGCCGGAGCTGTTGCGGTTGCTGCCGTGCATGGCGGTGGGCTGCACCCTCGGCGTGATTTTCCTGCTGAATCTCAAGTCCGACCTGTTGCTGCTGCTGATGGGGCTGTTTATCAGCGCCTATGCAATTTACAGCCTGTGGATAAAGGTCCGTCCGGCGCAGTTGTCCGCCGCGTGGGCGCTGCCGATGGGGACGGTGGGCGGAATGTTTGGCGCGTTGTTTGGCAGCGGCGGTTTTCTCTATGCGATCTATTTGAACAGCCGGTTGCCCAAGGAGGCGGCCCGGGCCACCCAGAGTGCGCTGATCAGTTGCAGTACGGTGGTGCGTTTGAGCCTGTTTGCAATCGCCGGTGTGTATGCCGATCTGCCGTTGCTGGTGTTGGCGGTTTGTCTGTTGCCGGCGATGGTGCTGGGGCTGTGGTTCGGTCGACGGCTGACCATGCGCTTGTCCCGCGAGGCGTTTGTGCGCTTGGTGACGTGGCTGGTGCTGGCCAGCGGGATCGCGTTGATCGGACGCTACTTGAGTACCTGAACGCTGCTTCTTCTGTAGGAGCGAGCTTGCTCGCGAAAGACTAGAGGGCGACGCGTTTATCCAGATAGCGCGCGTAATCATTAACGTCCTTCGCGAGCAAGCTCGCTCCTACAGTAGAGCCATATGCGTTGTGGTTAGTCGTTGTACTGGTTCAACAAGCGCTCCAGTCGCGCACTGAGGCGGCGTTTGATTTCGGTCTCGATGTGTGGGGCGAAATCGTCGATCACGTCTTGCATGATCAATTGCGCGGCGGCGCGCAATTCGCTGTCCAGGTGCAGCAAGTCATCCGGGTTCTTGCTGGGGGCGGGCGCCGACGTTGCCGCGGTGACGGGTTCAACGATCGGGGCAGGCGTTGTCGGTACGACGGGTGGCGAAGGCTCGCTCACGGCGTCGAACAACATGGGAATCTGTTCCTGATCACCTTCCTCGACCGTGTCGGTCAGCAGAGGCGGTTGCAGGTTGTCATCGCCGAGCAATTGGCGGATCGACTCAAGGTCGTCCAGCAGGTGCGCGGACTGTTGCAGCGGTTTTGGAGTGTCCATTGGAAGGCTCAGAGTCGCTGTAAACGGTGATCTTGCAGAGGATAGCCCTGTTCGCGGTAGAAACGGAAACTCTCCCGCGCGGCCGCTCTGATCGTCGGATCCTCCACCACCACTTCCGCCACCCGGGCGAACCTGTTGGCGAAGACCGGGACTTTCAGGTCGAGATTGACCAGCAAATCCTGATGTTGACCGCAGTCATCGCCCACCCCCAGGACAATCAAACCCTCAGGCTCGGTGTCGGCGGGGCCGTGGGGCACGAAGCTTTCGCCCTTGAACGCCCACAGCCGCGCATCGAGATCGTCACGCTGGGCCGCGTCGCTGCAATGCAGGTAGATGCGGTGGCCCATGCGCCAGGCTTTCTCGGTGAGCTTGCAGGCAAAGTCCAGGCGTGCCGAAGGATCGGCGCTGGGCAGGATATAGAAGTCGACTTTGGTCATTGCGGTTCCAGAGCGGCAAGCGGCGCCACCGAAAAGTGACGCCGCCGCCCATCAACGGTTTCAGGCTTTGGCGCGGTCCAGCAGGTATTGGGTCAGCAGGGGAACCGGACGGCCAGTGGCGCCCTTGTCCTTGCCGCCGCTGGTCCAGGCCGTGCCGGCGATGTCCAGGTGCGCCCAGTTCAGGTTCTTGGTGAAGCGCGACAGGAAGCAGGCCGCAGTGATGGTGCCGGCTTTCGGGCCGCCAATGTTGGCGATGTCGGCGAACGGGCTGTCCAGCTGTTCCTGGTACTCATCGAACAGCGGCAGTTGCCAGGCGCGGTCGTCGGCAGCCTTGCCGGCGCTCAGCAGTTGGTCGATCAGTTCGTCATTGTTGCCCAGCAGGCCCGAGGTGTGGGAACCCAGGGCAACCACGCAGGCGCCGGTCAGGGTCGCAATGTCGATGACCGCTTGCGGCTTGAAGCGCTCGGAGTAGGTCAGGGCGTCGCACAGCACCAGACGGCCTTCGGCGTCGGTGTTGAGGATTTCCACGGTCTGGCCGCTCATGGTGGTGACGATGTCGCCCGGGCGCGAAGCGTTGCCGCTCGGCATGTTTTCGGCGCAGGCCAGGATGCACACCAGGTTGATCGGCAGCTTCAGCTCGAGCACGGCACGCAGGGTACCGAACACGCTGGCGGCGCCGCCCATGTCGTACTTCATTTCATCCATGCCGGCACCCGGCTTGAGGCTGATGCCGCCGGTGTCGAAGGTGATGCCTTTGCCGACCAGCGCGTACGGCTTCTCGGATTTCTTGCCACCGTTGTATTGCATGACGATCAGGCGCGGAGGCTGGGCGCTGCCCTGGCCGACGGCGTAGAACGAGCCCATGCCCAGGGCCTTGATCTTCTTCTCGTCGAGGACTTCGACTTTCAGGTCCTTGAATTCTTTGCCCAGGTCTTTGGCCTGCTCACCGAGGAAGGTCGGGTGACAGATGTTCGGCGGCAGGTTACCCAGGTTACGGGTGAAGGCCATGCCGTTGGCGATGGCGGTGGCGTGGGTCACGGCGCGTTGCACTTCAGCCTGGGCGGCCTTGATGGTCAGCAGGGTGATTTTCTTCAGCGCGCGGGGTTCGGCTTTCTGGCTCTTGAACTGGTCGAAGCTGTACTCGCCGTCCACCAGGGTTTCGGCCAGCAGGCGGGTCTTGCCATAACTGTCGCGGCCTTTGACGACCACTTCATCCAGGGCCAGCACCGCATCGCTGCCGCCCAGGCTTTTGAGGGTATTGAGGATGCCGGCGATGATCTTGCGGAACGGGCGGTCACCCAGTTCGTCGTCCTTGCCAACGCCCACCAGCAGCACACGCTCGGCCTTGAGGTTCGGCAGGCTGTGCAGCAGCAGGCTCTGGCCGACCTTGCCGGCCAGGTCGCCGCGCTTGAGCAAAGTGCTGATCGCGCCGCCGCTCAGTTCGTCGAGTTGTCTGGCAACACCGCCGAGCTTGCGGCCTTCGCCGACGGAGACCACGAGAGTGGCGGTCTTCAACGTTTCGGGGTTGACGCTTTTTACAACCAGTTCCATGTCCGGGTCCCTGAATTGATGGTTATCACGCATGCGCCCGACACCTTATGTGCGTCGATTGCTTATAAACAGAAAGGCGCCAGGATCGACCGGCGACAAAGGCCGCAGTTTGAACCTCGCTACCGGCGGCTGACAACCCTCGGCCGCACGAATGTAGGTGCGAGCCTGCTCGCGAAGAACCCAAGAGTGACGCAGGGTGTCAGGCTCCCCGCGTTATCGTTGACAACCATCGCGAGCAGGCTCGCTCCTACAAGGGGGGGGATGCATTGCGCAGTGACAGGCGCACCCAATCACAGGATAATGCGCCATCTTTTTTCGGCGGCTCTGCCTTGCGGGCTGTCCGATACGTTTGCTTGTTCGGCCGCCTTAGCCTGACAACCCTGGAGTGTCTGGTTTGATCGTCTTCCGTTATCTATCCCGCGAAGTCCTGTTGACCTTGAGCGCCGTCAGTGCCGTGCTGCTGGTCATCATCATGAGCGGTCGCTTCATCAAATACCTCGCCCAGGCGGCTTCGGGCCTGCTGGATCCGGGGTCGTTGTTCCTGATCATGGGCTATCGCCTGCCGGGCTTCCTCCAGCTGATCCTGCCGCTGGGGCTGTTTCTCGGGATCCTGTTGTCCTACGGTCGCCTGTACCTCGAAAGCGAAATGACCGTGCTCTCGGCCACGGGCATGAGCCAGCAGCGGCTGTTTTGCATGACGCTGTTCCCGGCCACCCTGGTTGCGCTCGTCGTGGCGTGGCTGAGCCTGAGCCTGGCGCCACAGGGGGCCAATCAGTTTCAGTTGCTGCTGAACAAGCAGGATGCCCTGACCGAATTCGATACCCTGGAGCCAGGGCGTTTCCAGGCTTTGCGTGACGGCACCCGGGTCACCTACACCGAGAGCATGTCCGATGACCGCGTCAATCTGGGTGGTGTGTTCATCTCGCAAAAAAACATCAGTTCCAATAACAAGGATCGCGGGATTTCTGTGCTGGTGGCGGAAAAGGGGCGCCAGGAAATTCGTCCGGACGGCAACCGCTACCTGATCCTTGATAACGGCTATCGCTATGACGGTAGTCCGGGGCAGGCCGACTACCGGGCGATCAAGTATGACGAGTACGGTGTGTTGCTGCCAAAACCGGAAGTCAGTGACGAAGTCACCGACCGTGACGCAATGCCGACCCGTACATTGATCGGCAGTGACGACATTCGCATGCGCGCCGAGCTGCAATGGCGCATGTCTCTGCCGTTGCTGGTGTTCATCGTGACCTTGATGGCGGTGCCGCTGTCACGGGTCAACCCGCGTCAGGGCCGATTCCTCAAGTTACTGCCGGCGATTCTTCTTTATATGGCTTACCTGAGCATTCTGATTGCCGCCCGTGGTGCCCTCGACAAGGGCAAGATCCCTGCGGTGTTTGGCTTGTGGTGGGTGCACGGGATTTTCCTGTCCATCGGCCTGGGCTTGCTCTACTGGGAACCCTTGAGCTTGAAGAGGGCGAGTCGCCGCAGCGCGCTGGAGGTGGCCCGTGGTTAAGCTTGATCGCTACATTGGTAGCAGTGTGTTCATGGCGATCCTGGCGGTGCTCGGGATCATTCTTGGTCTGGCGACACTGTTTGCCTTCATCGACGAGATGGGGGAAATCAGCGATACCTACACCCTGGTCGATGTGCTGAGTTATGTGTTGTTGACCGCTCCGCGCCGGATGTACGAAATGCTGCCGATGGCTGCGCTGATCGGCTGCCTGATCGGTCTGGGGAGCCTGGCCAGCAACAGTGAGCTGACCATCATGCGCGCCGCCGGTGTGTCGATCGGCCGGATCGTCTGGGCGGTCATGAAGCCAATGCTGGTATTGATGCTGGCCGGCGTGCTGGTCGGCGAGTACGTCGCTCCGCCCGCTGAAACCGCCGCACAGGCCAATCGCTCGCTGGCCCAGGGCAGCGGTGATGCACAAAGCGCCAGGCACGGCTTGTGGCACCGCCAGGGTGATGAGTTCATTCACGTCAACTCGGTACAACCCAACGGCATCCTGTATGGCGTGACCCGTTATCGCTTCGACAAAGAGCGGCACATGCTGTCGGCGAGTTTCGCCAAGCGTGCCAACTTCGAAAACGATCACTGGCAGTTGTCGGATGTCACGACCACGCTGTTCCACGAGCGCAGCACCGAAGTGGTTTCGACCCCGCAAGAGCGCTGGGACGTTGCGTTGAGTCCGCAGTTGCTGAACACCGTGATCATGGTGCCCGAGTCGCTGTCGATCAGTGGCCTGTGGAGTTACATCCACTATCTGGCGGACCAGGGGCTGAACAATGGCCGCTACTGGCTGGCATTTTGGGTCAAGGTGTTGCAGCCGCTGGTGACTGCCGCTCTGGTGTTGATGGCGATTTCCTTCATCTTTGGTCCGCTGCGCTCGGTGACCCTGGGTCAACGGGTGTTCACCGGCGTGCTGGTGGGCTTCACCTTCCGCATCGTTCAGGATCTGCTGGGGCCTTCGAGCCAGGTGTTCGGCTTCCCGCCGTTGCTTTCGGTGCTGGTGCCGGCGGGCGTTTGTGCCGTGGCGGGGCTCTGGCTGTTGCGTCGAGCTGGCTGATGGCGGGCATTTTCCGACCGCTTTGACGTTAAAAAACGCCCTTGTCGCAAGACCGGGGCGTTTTTGTAGGCGCCGTCTGACCTGCGAACGTGACGCTTGCGCCGTGGATCAGGTACAATTCCCGGCTATTTTTCGGCGGGCTATGCCTGCAGCCTTTTTGAGTGTTGATCCGTGAGTGATTTGAGTCATATCCGCAATTTCTCCATCATCGCCCACATTGACCATGGCAAGTCGACGCTGGCCGATCGCTTCATCCAGATGTGTGGCGGCCTCGCCGAGCGCGAAATGGAAGCCCAGGTCCTGGACTCCATGGACCTCGAGCGTGAACGCGGGATCACCATCAAGGCGCACAGCGTCACCCTGTATTACAAGGCTCGCGACGGTATCAACTACCAGCTGAACTTCATTGATACCCCCGGCCACGTTGACTTCACCTATGAGGTGAGCCGTTCGCTGGCTGCCTGTGAAGGCGCGCTGTTGGTGGTCGATGCCGGTCAAGGCGTTGAAGCACAGTCGGTTGCCAACTGCTACACGGCCATCGAGCAGGGCCTGGAAGTGATGCCGGTGCTGAACAAGATCGACCTGCCACAGGCCGATCCGGACCGTGTTAAAGAAGAAATCGAAAAAATCATCGGCATCGATGCCACCGATGCGGTCGAGTGTTCGGCCAAGACCGGCCTGGGCGTCGACGAAGTGCTCGAGCGCCTGGTCGCCACCATTCCTGCACCGACCGGCAACTACGAAGATCCGCTGCAAGCGTTGATCATCGACTCCTGGTTCGACAACTACCTGGGTGTTGTTTCCCTGGTACGCGTGCGCCACGGTCGTGTGAAGAAGGGCGACAAGATCCTGGTCAAGTCCACCGGCAAGATCCACCTGGTAGACAGCGTCGGTGTATTCAACCCGAAGCACACCCCTACCGCTGACCTCAAGGCCGGTGAAGTGGGCTTCATCATCGCCAGCATCAAGGACATTCACGGTGCGCCAGTGGGCGACACCCTGACCTTGAGCTCGACGCCGGACGTTGATGTACTGCCAGGCTTCAAACGTATTCAGCCGCAGGTTTACGCCGGTCTGTTCCCGGTCAGCTCCGACGACTTCGAAGATTTCCGCGAAGCGCTGCAAAAGCTCACCCTGAACGACTCGTCGCTGCAATACACGCCGGAAAGCTCTGACGCACTGGGCTTCGGCTTCCGTTGCGGCTTCCTCGGCATGCTGCACATGGAAATCATCCAGGAGCGCCTGGAGCGCGAGTACAACCTGGACCTGATCACCACGGCGCCGACGGTAATCTTCGAGCTGCTGCTCAAGACCGGCGAGACGATCTACGTCGATAACCCGTCGAAGCTCCCGGACCTGTCCTCGATCGAAGACATGCGTGAGCCGATCGTGCGGGCCAATATTCTTGTGCCGCAAGAGCACCTGGGCAACGTCATTACCCTGTGCATCGAAAAACGTGGTGTGCAGGTTGACATGCTGTTCCTCGGCTCCCAGGTACAAGTGACCTACGACCTGCCGATGAACGAAGTGGTGCTGGACTTCTTCGACCGTCTGAAATCCACCAGCCGCGGCTATGCTTCGCTGGACTACCATTTCGATCGTTATCAATCGGCTAGCCTGGTGAAACTGGACGTGCTGATCAACGGTGACAAGGTCGACGCCCTGGCGCTGATCGTGCACCGTGACAACTCGCACTACAAAGGTCGCCAGTTGACCGAGAAGATGAAAGAACTGATTCCGCGGCAGATGTTCGACGTGGCAATCCAGGCCGCCATTGGCGGGCAGATTGTGGCGCGGACAACCGTCAAGGCGCTCAGAAAGAACGTATTGGCCAAATGCTACGGTGGTGACGTCAGCCGTAAGAAGAAACTGCTGGAGAAGCAAAAGGCCGGTAAGAAACGCATGAAGCAGGTCGGCAACGTGGAGATTCCACAGGAAGCCTTCCTTGCAGTGCTCAGGTTGGATAGTTAGGTCCTATGTCGCTAAATTTCCCGCTGTTGCTGGTCATCGCCGTGTTCGTCTGCGGCCTGTTGGCGTTGCTCGATCTGTTGATCCTGGCCCCGCGTCGGCGTGCCGCCATCGCTTCCTATCAGGGCAGCGTCAGCCAGCCTGACATGGTCGTGGTCGAGAAGCTGAACAAAGAGCCGCTGCTGGTTGAATACGGCAAGTCGTTCTTCCCGGTGTTGTTCATCGTGCTGGTGCTGCGTTCGTTCCTGGTGGAACCGTTCCAGATTCCTTCCGGTTCGATGAAGCCAACCCTGGATGTCGGCGACTTCATCCTGGTGAGCAAGTTTTCCTACGGGATCCGCTTGCCGGTGATCGACAAGAAAGTCATCGAAGTCGGTGATCCGCAGCGCGGCGATGTGATGGTGTTTCGCTACCCGAGCGACCCGAACGTCAACTACATCAAGCGTGTGGTTGGTTTGCCGGGCGACACGGTTCGCTACACCGCCGACAAGCGCCTGTTCGTCAACGGTCAATCGATTGCCGAGCAACTGGTCGGCTCCGAGCCGGGCACGCTGGGCAGCGCTGAGCTCTACAAGGAAAAACTCGGTGTGGCCGAGCACATGATCCGCAAGGAAATGAGCCGCTACCGCGCAATGCCGGACCATTCGTGGACCGTGCCGGCCGGGCACTACTTCATGATGGGCGACAACCGCGACAACTCGAACGACAGTCGCTACTGGGATGATCCGAACATTCCCAAGGATCTGCTGGGCATGGTTCCCGACAAGAATATCGTCGGCAAGGCCTTTGCGGTCTGGATGAGCTGGCCGGAACCCAAACTCAGCCACCTGCCGAATTTCTCGCGGGTTGGCCTGATCAAGTAATCAGACACGGCGCTGTTGAACACAGCGCCGAATGCATTTCTGGAGCCGGCACAATGGGCGCCAGAGGCATGAAAACAATGATATTCAGGACGTTATTTTTGAACACAGCTTTAATTGTCCCAAGCCTGCGCCAACTTACGGCGATGGCGGTGGAATCCAGCCACGAACTCAGCGTGGGTAAACCGTGAGCGTCTCCTTAAGCCGTCTAGAGCGTCAGCTCGGCTACACCTTCAAGGATCAGGAACTGATGGTCCTGGCCCTGACTCACCGCAGCTTTGCCGGGCGTAACAACGAACGCCTGGAATTCCTCGGTGACGCCATTCTCAACTTCGTCGCCGGCGAGGCGTTGTTCGAGCGCTTCCCGCTGGCTCGCGAAGGCCAGTTGTCGCGTTTGCGCGCACGTCTGGTCAAAGGTGAGACCCTGGCCGTACTGGCCCGTGGTTTCGATCTGGGCGAATACCTGCGTCTGGGCTCGGGCGAGCTGAAAAGCGGCGGTTTCCGTCGCGAGTCGATTCTGGCCGATGCCCTCGAAGCGCTGATCGGTGCGATCTACCTCGATGCTGGCATGGAAATGGCCCGCGAGCGTGTGCTCGCCTGGCTGGCCGGCGAGTTCGAAGGCCTGACGCTGGTCGACACCAACAAAGATCCAAAGACCCGCCTGCAAGAGTTCCTGCAGTCCCGTGGTTGTGAGCTGCCGCGTTACGAAGTGGTGGATATCCAGGGTGAGCCGCATTGCCGGACGTTCTTCGTCGAATGCGAAATCATCTTACTGAATGAAAAAAGCCGAGGTCAGGGTGTGAGTCGTCGTATTGCCGAACAGGTAGCGGCCGCCGCAGCACTGATTGCCCTGGGTGTGGAGAATGGCAATGACTGATACAAACGCAACTCGCTGTGGCTATGTTGCCATCGTCGGCCGTCCGAACGTGGGCAAGTCCACGTTGCTGAACCACATCCTGGGTCAGAAGCTGGCGATCACCTCGCGCAAACCGCAAACCACCCGTCACAACATGCTCGGTATCAAGACCGAGGGCGATGTGCAGGCGATCTACGTCGACACCCCTGGTATGCACAAGGGCGGCGAAAAGGCCCTGAACCGCTACATGAACAAGACTGCTTCGGCGGCGCTGAAAGACGTCGACGTGGTGATCTTCGTGGTCGACCGCACCAAGTGGACCGAAGAAGACCAGATGGTTCTCGAGCGCGTCCAGTACGTGACCGGCCCGCTGATCGTGGCGTTGAACAAGACCGACCGCATCGAAGACAAGGCCGAGCTGATGCCGCACCTGAGCTGGTTGCAGGAGCAGTTGCCGAATGCGCAGATCATCCCGATTTCCGCACAGCACGGGCATAACCTCGATGCACTGGAACGCGTGATTGCCGAGCACCTGCCGGAAAACGATCACTTCTTCCCGGAAGACCAGATCACCGACCGCAGCAGCCGTTTCCTCGCCGCCGAGCTGGTGCGCGAGAAAATCATGCGCCAGATGGGCGCCGAGCTGCCGTACCAGATCACCGTTGAAATCGAAGAGTTCAAGCAGCAGGGCAAGACCCTGCACATCCATGCCTTGATCCTCGTCGAACGCGATGGCCAGAAGAAAATCATCATTGGCGACAAGGGCGAGCGCATCAAGCGCATCGGCACCGAGGCGCGCAAGGACATGGAGCTGCTGTTCGACTCCAAGATCATGCTCAACCTGTGGGTCAAGGTTAAGGGTGGCTGGTCCGATGACGAGCGTGCATTGCGTTCGTTGGGTTACGGCGACCTGTAATACGTTTTTCGGATCAACAATGATCCCCTGTGGGAGCGAGCTTGCTCGCGATAGCGGTCTGTCAGTCAACATTGATGTTGAATATCAGGCCCTCATCGCGAGCAAGCTCGCTCCCACATTGGTTTCAGGTTGTATGTAAAACTGCGCTCCTTCATTGAGATCGGCGATTTCCATGTCCCAACCCATCCCCCAACCCGCCTATGTCCTGCACTCCCGCGCCTACCGTGAAAACAGCGCGCTGGTGGACTTCCTCACGCCGCAAGGTCGGCTGCGGGCGGTGTTGCGCAGTGCACGGGGCAAGGCCGGGACACTGGCGCGGCCGTTCGTGCCATTGGAAGTCGAGTTCCGGGGCAAGGGCGAGCTGAAGAATGTCGGGCGCATGGAGAGTGCTGGCATCTCCACCTGGCTCAATGGCGAGGCGCTGTTCAGCGGTCTTTACCTCAATGAATTGCTGATTCGCCTGTTGCCCGCCGAAGATCCTCATCCCGGTGTATTCGATCACTACGCTGCGACTTTGCTGGCGCTGGCTGAAGGTCGTGCTCTGGAGCCCTTGCTGCGCTCCTTCGAATGGCGCTTGCTCGATGACCTCGGCTACGGTTTTTCCCTGACGACTGATATTCATGATCAGCCCATCGCGCCGGACGGCCTCTACCGTTTGCAAGTGGATGCCGGGCTTGAACGTGTCTACCTGCTGCAACCGGGCCTGTTCAACGGCACCGAATTGCTGGCCATGGCTGAAGCCGACTGGTCTGCCCCCGGCGCTCTGTCTGCCGCCAAGCGCTTGATGCGCCAGGCGTTGGCCGTTCACCTGGGCGGCCGTCCACTTGTCAGTCGCGAGCTGTTTCGCAAGCCCTGATCACACCGTATGCTGTGCACCGAACTTTCTCTTCATCTGGAGCGCTTCCGTGACCACCAGCACCCGTATTCTTCTTGGCGTGAACATCGACCACGTTGCCACCCTGCGTCAGGCCCGGGGCACCCGTTACCCGGACCCGGTCAAGGCTGCACTGGACGCGGAAGAGGCGGGCGCCGACGGCATCACCGTGCACCTGCGCGAAGACCGTCGGCACATTCAGGAGCGCGACGTTCTGCTGCTCAAGGACGTGCTGCAAACCCGCATGAACTTCGAAATGGGTGTCACCGAAGAAATGATGTTGTTCGCCGAGCGCATCCGCCCGGCGCACATTTGCCTGGTGCCGGAAACCCGTCAGGAGCTGACCACCGAAGGTGGCCTGGATGTGGCGGGGCAGGAGGCGCGGATCAAGGCGGCGGTCGAGCGTCTGTCGAAGATCGGCTCCGAAGTGTCGCTGTTCATTGACGCCGATGAGCGCCAGATCGAAGCCTCCCGTCGTGTCGGCGCGCCAGCCATCGAGTTGCACACCGGGCGTTATGCCGATGCCGAGACGCCGACCGAAGTCGCCGAAGAACTCAAGCGTGTAGCCGATGGCGTGGCCTTCGGTCTGGCCCAGGGCCTGATCGTCAATGCCGGCCATGGCCTGCACTATCACAACGTTGAAGCCGTGGCGGCGATCAAGGGCATCAACGAACTGAACATCGGCCATGCGCTGGTGGCCCATGCGCTGTTCGTTGGCTTCAAGTCGGCTGTTTCGGAGATGAAGGCGCTGATTCTGACGGCGGCTGCCAAGGCTTAAAACCAACACAAAACCCTGTGGGAGCGAGCTTGCTCGCGATAGCGGTCTGACAGACACAATTGATGTGACTGACAGGGCCTCATCGCGAGCAAGCTCGCTCCCACATTTGATGTTGGGTGGCTGTCAGAGCGGGGCAGGTTCCTGCGACGGCTTGCTCTTGTCGATCCCCGGAACAAGCAGTTTGCCCTCGGCGACCTGGTCGCCTTCAAGCTGCGGCTGCGTGACCCAGGTCAGGATGTCGTAGTAGCGACGGATGTTCGCCACGAAATGCACCGGTTCGCCGCCACGGGCGTAGCCGTAACGTGTTTTGCTGTACCACTTCTTTTCCGACAGGCGCGGCAGGATCTTTTTCACGTCCAGCCATTTGTCCGGGTTCAACCCTTCCTTGGCCGCCAGTTTGCGTGCGTCATCCAGGTGGCCGCTGCCGACGTTGTAGGCCGCCAGGGCAAACCAGGTCCGGTCCGGCTCCTGAATCGAGTCGTCGAGCTGGTCTTTCATGTAGGCCAGGTACTTGGCGCCGCCCATGATGCTCTGCCTGGGGTCCAGGCGGTTGGACACGCCCATGGCCTGCGCGGTGTTCTGGGTCAGCATCATCAGGCCGCGCACGCCGGTCTTGGACGTGACCGTCGGTTGCCACAACGACTCCTGGTACCCGATGGCCGCCAGCAGGCGCCAGTCGACTTTCTCCTTCTTGGCGTAGGCCTTGAAGTGCTGTTCGTACTTGGGCAGGCGTTGCTGCAAGTGTTGGGCAAACGTGGTGGCGCCCATGTAGCCGAGGACGTCGACATGCCCGTAGTAGCGGTCCTTGAGGCGTTGCAGGGTGCCGTTTTTCTTGACCTTGTCGAGGTAATCGTTGATTTCGTTGAGCAGGCTGTTGTCGTCACCCGGGGCGACGGCCCAGCTCTGGTTGCTGGCGTCGCCGAGGTCGAAGGCGACCCGGATGTTGGTGAAGTACACCTGGTTCATCGCCACTTCGTTGGAGTCGACCAGGGTCAGGTCGATCTGACCTTCATCCACCATGCGCAGGAGATCGACGACCTCGACCGCGTCAGACTCTTCGTATTCGATGCCGGGAAACTTCTGTTTCAGCTGCGCCAGTTGTTCGGCGTGGGTGCTGCCCTTGAGCACCATGATCTTCTTGCCCACCAGATCCTTCGCATCGGTTGGCCGGGACTGGCCGTTGCGATAGATGATCTGCGGGGTGACTTCCAGGTAGGAGTGGGAGAAGCGCACCTGCTTCTTGCGCTCTTCGCTGCTGACCAGGCCGGCAGCCGCCAGCACCGGGCCATTGGGCTTGCCGACCTGGTTGAACAGGTCATCGAGGTTGTCGGCGGTCTCGATCTTGAGCTCGACCCCCAGATCGTCGGCGAAGCGCTTCACCAGCTCGTATTCGAAGCCGGTCTCACCGTTGCGATCCTGAAAGTAGGTGGCGGGGCTGTTTCGGGTAACCACCCGCAGCACACCATCCTCCTTTACGCGCTCGAGCGTGTTGGGTTTATCAACACAGCCACCGAGCATCAGGAAGAGTCCGGTTGCGATCAGCCATTTGGCGTACCGCGGACGCAAAGCCGTTGGGAAAAACATCTGCGCAGTATACGCAAAGGACCACGAGCGCCATATCTCGACAGTGAGGGGCTTGTCTGCTAGAGATCACAAAACCGGCCGAAACCCCGCAGGAATGGGCCTTGCCTGCATTTTGTTACAGTAAAAATAAGCTGTTGCTGCACGCCCGGTTAACCTGACTTTCGAGGCAGAAACACAGATCGACGCCCGAGTGCAACCGTGCGTAGCGTTTCGGGTGATGTCGCGGGCTGTTTAGGCTAGAATGCACGGCCTCAAAGCACACCCCTTCCCGAGGCTGTCCCGAAGATGTTGATCCTGCGCGGCGCTCCTGCCCTTTCTGCCTTTCGCCACAGCAAGCTCCTTGAGCAACTGAGCCAGAAGGTTCCGGCTGTCAGCGGCCTGTATGCTGAATTCGCTCACTTCGCCGAAGTTACCGGCGTCCTGACCGGCGACGAACAGCAGGTGCTCGCGCGCCTTCTGAAGTACGGTCCAAGCGTTCCGGTACAGGAACCGACCGGTCGTCTGTTTCTGGTGCTGCCGCGTTTCGGCACCATCTCGCCGTGGTCGAGCAAGGCCAGCGACATCGCCCGTAACTGTGGCCTGGCGAAAATCCAGCGCCTGGAACGCGGCATCGCGTTCTACGTGGCCGGCCAGTTCAGCGATGCTGAAGCCCAGCTGATCGCCGACGGTCTGCACGACCGCATGACCCAGATCGTCCTGGGCAACCTCGAGCAGGCCGCCGGCCTGTTCAGTCACGCCGAACCGAAACCCCTGACCGCCATCGACGTGTTGGGTGGCGGCCGCGCCGCGCTGGAAAAAGCCAACACCGAGCTGGGCCTGGCCCTGGCCGAAGACGAGATCGACTATCTGGTCAACGCCTTCGTCGGCTTGAAGCGCAACCCGCATGACATCGAACTGATGATGTTCGCCCAGGCGAACTCCGAGCACTGCCGTCACAAGATCTTCAACGCCAGTTGGGACATCGACGGCGAGAGCCAGGAAAAAAGCCTGTTCGGCATGATCAAGAACACCTACGTGATGCATAGCGAAGGCGTTCTGTCGGCTTATAAGGACAACGCTTCGGTGATCGTCGGCTCCGTGGCCGGTCGCTTCTTCCCGGACCCTGAGACCCGCCAGTACGGCGCGGTGCAGGAGCCGGTGCACATCCTGATGAAGGTTGAAACCCACAACCACCCTACCGCGATTGCCCCGTTCCCGGGCGCATCCACCGGTTCCGGTGGCGAGATCCGTGACGAAGGCGCCACCGGTCGCGGTGCCAAGCCGAAGGCTGGCCTGACCGGTTTCACCGTGTCGAACCTGCAGATCCCGGGCTTCGAACAGCCGTGGGAAGTGCCGTACGGCAAGCCCGAGCGCATCGTCACCGCGCTGGACATCATGATCGAAGGCCCGCTGGGCGGCGCTGCGTTCAACAACGAATTCGGTCGTCCGGCACTGACCGGCTACTTCCGTACCTTCGAACAATCGATCACCACCCCGCACGGTGACGAAGTTCGCGGCTACCACAAGCCGATCATGCTGGCTGGCGGCATGGGCAACATCCGTGAAGAACACGTCAAGAAAGGCGAGATCGTCGTCGGCTCCAAGCTGATCGTGCTCGGCGGCCCGGCGATGCTGATCGGCCTGGGCGGCGGCGCGGCTTCCTCCATGGCCACCGGCACCAGCTCGGCAGACCTGGACTTCGCTTCCGTACAGCGCGAAAACCCGGAAATGGAACGTCGCTGCCAGGAAGTCATCGACCGTTGCTGGCAACTGGGCGACAAGAACCCGATCAGCTTCATCCACGACGTGGGTGCGGGCGGTCTGTCCAACGCCTTCCCGGAACTGGTCAACGACGGCGACCGCGGTGGCCGTTTCGAACTGCGCAACATTCCAAACGACGAGCCGGGCATGGCCCCGCACGAAATCTGGTCCAACGAATCCCAGGAACGTTACGTTCTGGCCGTCGGCCCGGCGGATTTCGAGCGCTTCAAGGCGATCTGCGAACGTGAGCGTTGCCCGTTTGCCGTCGTTGGTGAAGCCACTGCCGAGCCACAACTGACCGTGACCGACAGCCACTTCGGCAACAGCCCGGTGGACATGCCGCTGGAAGTGCTGCTGGGCAAAGCCCCGCGCATGCACCGTTCGGTGGTTCGCGAGAACGAACTGGGCGACGATTTCGATCCGTCGACCCTCGACATCGCCAATTGCGTCGAGCGCGTCCTGCATCACCCGGCCGTGGCGAGCAAGAGCTTCCTGATCACCATCGGCGACCGCACCATCACCGGCCTCGTGGCCCGTGACCAGATGGTCGGCCCGTGGCAGGTTCCGGTGGCCGACGTTGCCGTCACCGCCACCAGCTTCGACGTCTACACCGGTGAAGCCATGGCGATGGGCGAGCGTACTCCGCTGGCACTGCTGGACGCTCCGGCGTCGGGCCGCATGGCCATCGGCGAAACCCTGACCAACATCGCGGCCTCGCGCATCGGCAAGATCTCCGACATCAAACTGTCGGCGAACTGGATGTCGGCTGCCGGTCACCCGGGTGAAGATGCACGCCTGTACGACACCGTGAAAGCGGTCGGCATGGAGTTGTGCCCTGAGCTGGGCATCACCATTCCTGTGGGCAAGGACTCGATGTCCATGGCCACCCGCTGGAACGATGAAGGCGTGGACAAGTCCGTGACTTCGCCGATGTCCCTGATCGTGACCGGTTTCGCGCCAGTGACTGACATCCGTCAGACCCTGACCCCGCAACTGCGCATGGACAAGGGCACCACCGACCTGATCCTGATCGACCTGGGCCGCGGCCAGAACCGCATGGGCGCCTCGATCCTGGCGCAGGTTCACGGCAAGCTCGGCAAGCAGGCGCCGGACGTCGATGACGCCGAAGACCTCAAAGCCTTCTTCGCGGTGATCCAGGGCCTCAACGCCGACGGCCACCTGCTGGCTTACCACGACCGTTCCGACGGTGGTCTGCTGACCAGCGTTGTCGAGATGGCGTTCGCCGGTCACTGTGGCCTGAGCCTGAACCTCGACGGTCTGGCAGAAACCTCTGCCGACATCGCCGCCATCCTGTTCAACGAAGAACTGGGTGCCGTGATCCAGGTTCGCCAGGACGCGACCCCGGACATCCTCGCGCAGTTCAGCGCTGCCGGCTTGGGTGACTGCGTGTCGGTGATCGGTCAGCCAATCAACAATGGCGAGATCGGCATCACCTTCAACGGTGACACTGTGTTCGAAGGCCAGCGTCGTCTGCTGCAACGCCAGTGGGCCGAGACCAGCTACCAGATCCAGCGTCTGCGTGATAACGCCGACTGCGCCGAGCAAGAGTTCGACGTGCTGCTGGAAGAAGAAAACCCGGGCCTGAGCGTCAAGCTGAGCTACGACATCAACCAGGACATCGCCGCGCCTTACATCAAGAAAGGCATTCGCCCACAGGTTGCCGTACTGCGTGAGCAGGGCGTCAACGGTCAGGTGGAAATGGCTGCCGCGTTCGACCGCGCCGGTTTCAACGCGATCGACGTGCACATGAGCGACATTCTGGCCGGCCGGGTCGACCTGAACGAGTTCAAGGGCATGGTCGCTTGCGGCGGCTTCTCTTACGGCGACGTATTGGGTGCCGGTGAAGGCTGGGCGAAATCCGCGCTGTTCAACAGCCGTGCCCGCGATGCGTTCCAGGGCTTCTTCGAACGCAACGACAGCTTCACCCTCGGCGTGTGCAACGGTTGCCAGATGATGTCCAACCTGCACGAGCTGATCCCGGGCAGCGAGTTCTGGCCGCACTTCGTGCGCAACCGCTCCGAGCAGTTCGAGGCCCGTGTTGCCATGGTGCAGATCCAGGAGTCGAACTCGATCTTCCTGCAAGGCATGGCCGGTTCGCGCATGCCGATCGCCATTGCTCACGGTGAAGGCCATGCCGAGTTCGCCAGCGAAGAAGCACTGCTGGAAGCCGATCTGTCGGGTTGCGTGGCGATGCGTTTCGTCGACAACCACGGCAAGGTCACCGAAAGCTACCCGGCCAACCCGAACGGCTCGCCGCGCGGGATCACCGGTTTGACCAGCCGCGACGGTCGCGTGACCATCATGATGCCGCACCCGGAGCGTGTGTTCCGCGCCGTGCAGAACTCGTGGCGTTCGGATGACTGGAACGAAGATGCTCCGTTGATGCGTATGTTCCGTAACGCTCGTGTGTGGGTGAACTAAGCACCGTGTACAAGCTCAGCTTTTTTGTTCCCGACAGTCATGTCGAGGTGGTTAAAAGCGCCGTATTCGCCGCCGGTGGTGGGCGAATCGGTGCTTATGACCACTGTGCATGGCAAGTGTTGGGCACTGGCCAGTTTCGTCCACTGGACGGCAGCCAGCCGTTCATTGGCGAGGCAGGGCAGGTCGAACAGGTCGAGGAATGGAAGGTTGAGCTGGTGGTGGCCGATGAGTTGATTCGCTCGGTAGTGGCGGCTCTGAAACAGAGCCATCCCTATGAGACACCGGCTTATGAAGTGTGGCGGCTGGAGGATTTCTGATTCTCCGGTGCTGAAATGAAAAACCCGCTGAAAGAGATTTCAGCGGGTTTTTTGTTGCCCAAACTATTGTGGCGTCAGTGAGGGCCTCATCGCGAGCAAGCTCGCTCCTACATTGGATCTGCATACACCGGACCACTGTGGGAGCGAACTTGCTCGCGATGGCGGCCTATCAGGCACCGAGGATCTAAACCTTGGCACTGACCTCGCTGCGATTGACCAACACCTCCAGTGCATCACTCAAGGTCGGCGCCTTGTCGCCAATCAGCAGATGCCAGATACCGCCATCCAGCTGACTTACACCCTGGCAACCCAACGCTTTCAAATCGAACTCCGACAACGCCTTGCCATCGGCCAGTTGCAGGCGGATGCGGGTCATGGCCACGCAATCGAGTTGCAGCACATTGTCGCCGCCGCCCAGGGCATTGAGCCATTGCTGGGCCTCGGGTGTCGCCATGGCGGCAGGTGGCGGCGCGTCGATTTCTGCAGCCGGTGACGACACCATGGCGCGACCTAGCGCAGGCATCGCCAGGCGAATCTCATCGGCAATCGCGTCGGCCATTGGCCCCACCACCACTTGCAAACTCCCGCCCTTGCCCGGACGCACCACGGCCATGGCACCGAGCGCTTTCAAGTCGGAATCCGAGGCTTTGTTGCGATCCACCATGTCCAGGCGCAAGCGCGTGGTGCAGGCGCCGACGGTGATCAGGTTTTCGGCACCACCCAAGGCCTTGATGTATGCCCCGGCGCGTTCATTGTCGGCGACGGCAACCTGCTCGACGTCAGCGCTGGTTTCGCGGCCCGGTGTCTTCAGGTCGAAGCGGCGGATACAGAAGTCAAACACCACGTAATAGATCACGGCATACGCCAGGCCCACCGGGAACACCAGCCAGCCGTTGGTGGACTTGCCCCAGCCCAGGATCATGTCGATGAAGCCGCCGGAGAAGGTGAACCCCAGGTGGATGTTCAGCGCATTGGTGATGGCCATCGACAGGCCGGTCAGCAACGCATGCAGCACAAACAGCAACGGCGCGAGGAACATGAAGGCGAATTCAATCGGCTCGGTGACGCCGGTCAGGAACGCGGTCAACGCCATCGACAGGAAGATCCCGCCCATCACCTTGCGCCGTGCCGGCAGGGCGTTGCGGTACATCGCCAGGCACGCGGCGGGCAGGCCGAAGATCATCATCGGGAACATGCCGGTCATGAACTGGCCACCCTTCGGATCGCCGGCGAAGTAGCGCGACAGGTCGCCAGTCACCAGCGCCCCGGTGGTGGGGTCGGTGAAGTTGCCGAACACGAACCACGCCATGTTGTTGAGGATGTGGTGCAGGCCGGTGACGATCAGCAGGCGGTTGAACAGGCCGAAGACGAACGCGCCGAAGCTGCCGCTTTCCATCATCAGTGTGCCGAAGCTGTTGATGCCGTGCTGGATCGGCGGCCAGATGTAGCCGAACACCACACCCAGCCCCACGGCGGCGAACCCGGTGACAATCGGCACGAACCGTCGGCCACCGAAGAACGCCAGGTATTCCGGCAGCTTGATATCCTTGAAGCGGTTGTACAGCGCGCCGGCCATCAGGCCGCTGACGATCCCGGCGAGCATGCCCATGTTGATGCTCGGGTCGAGCGCCTTGAGGGTGGAAATCATCACCAGGTAACCGATCACCCCGGCCAGACCCGCCGTACCGTTGTTGTCCCTGGCGAAACCGACCGCGATACCGATGGCGAAGATCATTGCCAGGTTGGCGAAGATCACCTGGCCGGCATCGTGGATGATCGCGATGTTCAGCAGATCGGTATCGCCCAGGCGCAGCAGCAGGCCGGCAATCGGCAGGATCGCGATCGGCAGCATCAGCGCGCGGCCGAGGCGTTGCAGGCCTTCGATGAAAAGTTGGTACATGGCGGTTCTCCGTGGATTCTTGTTGTTCTTCAGCTCAGAGGCCAATGCTGGTGACAGGCGTGACGCACGGCGCTGGCGCTGCTCAACTTGAGCAGATCCTGGCTGATGCGCCGGCATTCGCTGGCGTCGAGATGACGCACGCGGTCCTTGATTTCGCCGACCTGTACCGGGCTCACCGACAATTCACTGACCCCCAGGCCGATCAACACCGGCGTGGCCAATGGATCGGACGCCAGTGCGCCGCACACGCCCACCCAGCGGTTGTGCTGCGCCGCACCGGCGCAGGTCTGGGCGATCAGCCGCAGCAGTGCCGGGTGTAGCGCATCGACGCGCGCGGCGAGCCCGGCGTGGTCGCGGTCCATGGCCAGGGTGTATTGCGACAGGTCGTTGGTGCCGATGGACAGGAAGTCCGCGTGTTCGGCCAGTTGCTCGGCCAGCAGCGCGGCGGCCGGAACTTCGATCATCACACCCAGTTCCGGGCGTTGCGCCAGGCCGAGTTCACCGCACAAGGCATCGAGGCGCTGGCGGATGTGCAGCAGTTCATCGACTTCCGTGACCATTGGCAGCAGGATCCGGCAGCGTGACAACGGGCGCAGGTGCAGCAGCGCGCGCAATTGCTGGTCGAGCAGTTCAGGGCGA
Source organism: Pseudomonas sp. GW823-FHT06E10 (assembly GCF_058794995.1). Lineage (NCBI taxonomy): Bacteria > Pseudomonadati > Pseudomonadota > Gammaproteobacteria > Pseudomonadales > Pseudomonadaceae > Pseudomonas > Pseudomonas sp. GW823-FHT06E10. Next base: position 178,264 of record NZ_JBXAHJ010000012.1, read on the forward strand.
GCCTGGGCCAGGCGAATGCCGCGCAGGCCGAGCACCGGATTGGCCTCGGCGGGCAGTGGCAGGTAGTCCAGTTGCTTGTCGCCGCCGACGTCGATGGTGCGGATGATCACTGACTTGTCGCCCATGGCATCGAGCACCGCTTGATAGGCGTGGTGTTGTTCCTGTTCGTCCGGCGCGGTGTGGCGGTCGACGAAGAGAAACTCGGTGCGCAGCAAGCCGACGCCGTCGGCGCCATTGGCCAACGCGTCTGCCGCTTCCGTGCTGGATGCCACATTGGCGGCGACTTCGATGCGCAGGCCATCGGTGGTCAGTGCGGGGGTGTGCGCCTGGGCCTGTTGTTCGGCCCGGCGTTGTTGCTGTTGCTGTTGCAGCTGGCGCACGTCGGCCAGGCGCTCGGCACTGGGTGTCAGTTCGAGGCGGCCGCCGTCGGCGTCCAGCACCACCGGTTGCCCCTGTTGCTGATCGAGTAACGTCGAACCCAGCGCCACCATGCACGGCAGGCCTTTGCCCCGGGCCAGAATCGCCACGTGGGAGGTCGCGCCACCTTCGGCCATGCACAGTCCGGCGACGCCTTGCTGGCTCAGTTGCAGTAAATCGGAGGGCGTCAGTTCATGCGCCGCGACGATGGCGCCGGCCGGCACGTCGTAATGCCAGGTGTCGCCGAGCAATGCGCGCAGCACCCGTTGCTTGAGGTCGCGCAGGTCGTTGGCGCGTTCGGCCAGCAGCGTGCTGCCGGTTTGCTGGAGGACTTCGCACTGCACGTCGATGGCCTGGCTCCAGGCGTGGGTCGCGGCCGTGCCCTGGGCGACGGTTTGTATGGCGGCGTCCAGCAGGGCCGGGTCTTCCAGCAGCGCCAGGTGTGCGGCGAAGATCGCCTCTTCAGCGGTGTCCTTGTGTTTTTTCGCCAGGACCAGCGTGCGTTCGATTTCGCTGCGCACCTGGCTCAGTGCCGCGTCCAGCACTTGCTGTTGTTGCTGGGGATCATGATGGCCGGCATCCACCGGCAGGCTGATCGCATTCAGGTGGAACAGCGGCCCGCCGACCAGGCCGGGCGCCGCACAGACGCCGTGCAATACACCGGCTTCGGCGGGGCGATTGCGTTGGGCAATCGTGGTCGGCGCGGCGGCATGGCTGTCTTCGGCCAGGGCTGTGGATAACGCGGTCAGCAAGGCTTGCAGCGCGGCTTCGGCGTCCGGGCCCTGGCAACTGACCTGGACTTCTGCCTGTTCGCCGATGGTCAGCCCCATCAGGCCGATCAGGCTGTCGCAGGTGGCCGACTTGCCGGCGAAATGCAGCTGCGATTTGCTTTTGAATCCTTGTGCGGTCTGACGGATCAACGCGGCCGGCCGTGCGTGCAGACCGCCACGGTGAGCAATGCGCACCAGACCGACAATCTCTGCGCCAGAAAACTCGGCATCGAACTGTGCGCTCGACGTCTGTCGACGAATGATGTGCAGCAGCGGCTCGCCGACCTTTACCGACTTGAGGGTGATGGGCCGTGCCTGAAAGTCCTGGCTGTTGGTGAGGATCAGCAGGCTGACCAGGCTTTTGCACTGTTGCGCGACCTTGTCCAGGTCGTAGCGCAGCAGCGGCTGGCCATTGGAGACGCGCGCGCCTTCCTTGACCAGCATCGAAAAGCCCTGGCCTTGCAGTTCGACGGTATCAAGGCCCAGGTGCAGCAGCAGCTCCGCGCCGTTGTCGGCCCGCAGGGTCACCGCATGACCGGTGCGGGCGACATGCACCACCACGCCCGCGCACGGCGCATGAAGGGTATCGTTCAACGGGTCGATGGCGATCCCGTCGCCCATGGCGCCGCTGGCAAACACCGCATCCGGGACTTTGGCGAGCGTGAGCACCGGGCCGCTGAGCGGGGCGCTGAGGGTCAGCTCTTTATTGTTGTTATGCATGGCTCGGTCTCATCAAAAAATACGGTTCGGATCAACACGCCCCCCTCTGTAGGAGCGAGCTCGCTCGCGATGGACTAAAGAACGCCGCGTTTATCCAGCAAACACGCGTTTTCGTTGACGACCATCGCGAGCAAGCTCGCTCCTACAAGGGTGGTTAGTGTGTACGCGTCACTTTGCTCAGGTGCCGTGGCTGGTCCGGGTCCATGCCTCGGGCCACGGCCAGGCCGGCGGCCATCACGTAGAAACTCTGGATCGCGAGAATCGGGTCGAGGGCCGGGTGTTCGGCGCGGGTCAGCGTCAGGTCGCGTTCAAGCACGTCATCCGGCGCGGCCAGCAGGACAAGGGCGCCGCGTTGGCGCATGTCGGCGGCCAGGCTCAGCAAACCGGCCTGTTCGGCGCCCCGTGGGGCAAACACCAGCAGCGGGTAGTTGTCGCCTATCAAGGCCATCGGACCGTGACGGACTTCGGCGCTGCTGAAGGCTTCGGCCTGGATCGCCGAGGTCTCCTTGAACTTGAGCGCCGCTTCCTGGGCGATGGCGAAACCGGCGCCACGGCCGATCACCATCAGTCGCTGACAATCGCGCAAGGCGTCGATGGCCGGGCTCCAGTCCTGTTGCGCAGCGTCACGCAGGCCTTCGGGCAAGGCGCGGCAGGCGTCGAGCAGTTCGGTGTCTTCTTTCCAGTGGCCAATCAGCCGGGCACTGGCGCTGAGGGTGGCGATAAAGCTCTTGGTCGCCGCGACGCTGCTTTCGGTGCCGGCACACAGCGGCAGGCTGAATTCGCAGGCGGCTTCCAGGGGCGAGTCTTCCGCATTGACCAGCGAAATGCTCAAGGCGCCGCGCTTGCGCAACAGGCGCAGGCTGTTGACCAGGTCCGGGCTTTGCCCCGATTGCGAAAAGGCGAATGCCACCTGGCCGCTGACCTTCAGCGGTGCCTGTTGCATGGTCACCACCGACATCGGCAGCGACGCCACCGGGATGCCCAGCAGTTGCATGGTCAGGTAGGCGAAGTAACTGGCGGCATGGTCGGAGCTGCCACGCGCCACGGTCATGGCCACTTGCGGCGGCTGACGACGCAGGCGCCCGGCGATCTCGATCATCTGCGGGTCGAGTTGCTGTAATTGGGCTTGCACGGCCTCGAACGAGGACAGCGCCTCTTCAAGCATTTTTGAAGTCAATGTCTTCTCCTTCGACCATGACGGCGGTCAGTTTCAGTGAGCGATCCAGCCGCACACAGTCGGCCCAGGCCCCCGGTTGCAGGCGCCCGCGTTCGGTGATGCCGAGGTAGTCGGCGGGGAATTGCGACAGGCGCTGCGAGGCTTCGGCGATAGGCAGGCCGATTTTCACCAGATTGCGCAGAGCCTGATCCATGGTCAGGGTGCTGCCGGCCAGCGTGCCGTCGGGCAGGCGCACGCCACCGAGGCATTTGGTCACGGTGTGGCTGCCGAGTTTGTACTCGCCATCGGGCATGCCGGCGGCGGCGGTCGAGTCGGTGACGCAATACAGGCAAGGAATCGAACGCAGGGCCACGCGGATGGCGCCGGGGTGCACGTGCAGCAAATCCGGGATCAGCTCTGCGTATTTGGCGTGGGCCAGGGCAGCGCCGACGATCCCGGGCTCGCGGTGATGCAGCGGGCTCATGGCGTTGTAGAGGTGGGTGAAACTGCTGGCGCCGGCCTCCAGCGCGGCCACGCCTTCCTCATAACTGCCCAGAGTGTGGCCGATCTGCATGCGAACGCCGCGGCTGCTGAGGTCGCGGATCAAGGCATCGTGACCGGCGATTTCCGGGGCAATGGTGATCACCCGGATCGGTGCGAGCGCCAGGTACGCTTCGACTTCGGCCATCAGCGCGGTGTGGGCGAAGTTGGGTTGCGCGCCGAGTTTGCCCGGGTTGATGTAGGGGCCTTCGAGGTGTACGCCAAGCACCCGGGCGCTGCCTTGGGGCCGCTGCTCACAGAATTCGCCGACGGCCTGGAGCACGCTGGATATCTCTTCGCTCGGTGCCGTCATGGTAGTGGCCAGCAACGACGTAGTGCCGAAGCGCACGTGGGTTCGGGTGATGGTTTCGAAGGCCGGCGCGCCTTCCATGATGTCTTTGCCGCCGCCGCCGTGAACGTGCAGGTCGATGAAGCCCGGCAGCAGGTACGGCAGATCGTTGTCCGCCGGATCGCAGGGCTGGCCTTCGATCGACACGACTTTACCGTGCTCATGGACCAGTCGGCCGCGAACCCAGCCGTGGGCGGTGAGGATGTTGTCTTCGGACATGATCGGTTCTCTGGGTGGGCGGTTTCGCGATGCAGCGTTCTAGCGGCGAAGCTCTGCGACAAAGTCGTAGTAGTCGTTACGGCAATAGGTGTCGGTGACTTCGATGGGCGTGTTGTCTTCCAGGTAGCCGACCCGGGTCATCAGCAACATGGCGGTGCCGGGGGCGATGCCCACCAGGGCTGCGAATTCGTCCGAGGCGTTGATCGCCTGGATGTGCTGTAGGGCGCGGACAACCGGTTTGCCGATGCCGTCGAGGTATTCGTAGAGGGAATCGCCCACCGCCTGCGGCTTGGGAATGATCGAGGCGGGCAGGGTGCTCATCTCGATGGCCATCACCGTGTCGTCGGCCTTGCGCAGGCGTTTGAGGCGCGCGACTTTGTCGTTGGGCGACAGGCCGAGGCGGATCAGTTCTTCGTGGGTCGGCAGGGTGATTTCCCGCTCCAGCCATTGCGATCCGGGCACGAAACCCTTGAGGCGGAGCATTTCACTGAAACCGGAAAGGCGCGACAACGGTTGTTCGAGGCGCGGCGTGATGAAGGTGCCGGAGCCCTGGTTGCGGCGGATCAGGCCTTGTTCGAACAACACTTCCAGAGCCTTGCGTGCAGTGACGCGGGAGATGCCCAGCGCCTCGCTCAGATTGCGCTCCGACGGCATGGCCTGTTCGGCTTTCCACTGGCCGGCATGGATCGCCGCTTCCAGATTGCGTGCCAGTTGCAGGTACAACGGCGTGGGTTGGGTGTCGTCCGGGCGCAGGGCTGAAAGGTCGTTCATTTAATTATTGTCCGACGCGTCTGTAGGAAAGTTACTTGTTCGCTGTAGGACAAAAAACTAATACCACTTGAATACCATGTCAATGCAGCTCTCAGGCTGCAGGTGCGGTAAACAGGCCTTATTGGGCGCAGTGGAAAGAGGCTGGATTGAAGTGGTATTAGCGGTGGGAGGATTTAAAGCAAAGATCGCAGCCTTCGGCAGCTTCTACAGGGGGAAATGGTATTCACCCTGCAGGAGCTGCCGAAGGCTGGAATTTTTTTGATTTTTTTTGCGAGGCGACCAAAGGTCGGGGGATTTACGGGCGGATCTCGATCATCGTGCCGTCCGGCACCAGGTTCCAGACTTCGCGCATGTCCATGTTGCGCATGGCGATGCAGCCGTCGGTCCAGTCCAGGGTGTGGAACAGGTCTTCCGGGGTGTCTTCGCTGTCCGGGGTGCCGTGGATCATGATCATGCCGCCGGGCTCGACGCCTTCACGACGGGCGCGGGCGGAGTCGCTGATGTTCGGGTAGGAAATGTGCATCGCCAGGTTGAAACGGTCGCTGATCTTGCGCCAGTCGACCCAGTAGAAGCCTTCCGGGGTGCGCTTGTCGCCTTCCATCAGCTTCGGCCCCTTGGGACGCTTGCCCAAGGAAATGCGATAGGTTTTGAGCGGCTTGCCGTCATTGATCAATTGCAATTGATGGGAAGACTTGAGAATCAGGATTTTCTCGATGACCTTGCCGTCCAGGGTTTCCACGGCAGAAGCCTGGGACACCGTGACAAACGACAAACAGAACAGGGCAAGCAACCAGCGCATTGAAACGATTCCCCAGGAGGTGTCGCGACTATTTATGTATAGAAGTTTTTGCAGGAGCTGCCGCTGGCTCGGGCCGCATTCGGACAATCTTTCGGCGCCTCCCGGTGATGCCGAGATGACATCAGATAATGGCAGGCTGAGCAAGCGGCGGGATCGATTCAGACCGAACGGGATAGATTTCGGTCCGCCGGTCAGCGAAGAAGCATTCTAAGGTACGGCCCACCGTGCGGAAAGCCAGCTCATCCCATGGAATGTCCGCTTCGTCGAATAGTTGCACTTCCAGGCTCTCGGGGCCGGCGCAAAAGTCCAGGTCCACCAGTTCGGCACGGAAGAACACGTGCACCTGGCTGATGTGCGGCACGTCGATCAGGGTATAGATGTTCAGGTTGCGCACCCGGGCGCAGGCTTCCTCGGCCGTCTCGCGAATGGCGGCCTGTTCGATGGTCTCGCCGTTCTCCATGAAACCGGCGGGCAGGGTCCAGTAACCGCGTCGCGGCTCGATGGCCCGCCGGCACAGCAATACCTGGGTGCCCCAGGTCGCCACGCAGCCGGCGACGATGTTGGGGTTCTGGTAGTGAATGGCGTGACAACTGTCGCAGACAAAGCGCAGGCGCGAATCGCCTTCGGGAATGCGCTGGGTCACCGGGTTACCGCACTGGCTGCAAAATTTCATGCTGGGGTTCCTGAATGCTGCGCCTATCTTGGCGTGCGGCAGTGCCGGTCGGCAAGTTGTCGTTTCGCGACATGGGGCGGTTGCGGGGGTTGGGCGACCGCAGCGATTGGTGCATGATGCCGGGTAAGGCACAAATCGAGAACACTCATGCTGGACGAGCTACTGCATCGGGTTAGTAACCACACTCCACGCACACTGGAGACCGATCGTCGTTTTCCCGAGGCAGCGGTGCTGGTGCCCATCACCCGCAGTGACGAGCCCGAGCTGGTGTTGACCCTGCGTGCCAGCGGCCTGTCGACCCATGGCGGCGAAGTTGCCTTCCCCGGCGGGCGCCGTGACCCCGAAGACCCCGACCTGATTTTCACCGCCTTGCGTGAAGCCGAAGAAGAGATCGGCCTGCCGCCGGGGCTGGTCGAGGTGATCGGACCGCTCAGCCCGCTGATCAGCCTGCATGGCATCAAGGTCACGCCCTATGTCGGGGTGATCCCGGATTTTGTCGAATACCGGGCCAACGACGCCGAGATCGCCGCGGTGTTCAGCGTGCCCCTGGAATTCTTCCGTAAAGACCCTCGCGAACATACCCACCGCATCGACTATCAGGGCCGCAGCTGGTACGTGCCGAGCTATCGCTATGGCGAATACAAGATCTGGGGGCTGACGGCGATCATGATCGTCGAGTTGATCAACCTGCTGTATGACGCCAAAATCAGCCTGCATCAGCCTCCCAAAAGCTTTATCAATATCTGAAGCCATCGTTCGAATGGCCTGAATCCTGGTTTTGCTGAAAAAAGCCTGCCTGAGCCTTGAGGAATACAACAATGAATTACCGCCTGGGCGACGCCCGCGTCGAAACCCATCCACAGAGCTGGGTCGCACCCAATGCCGTGCTGGTGGGCAAGGTCAAGCTGGAAGAGGGCGCCAACGTCTGGTTCAACGCCGTATTGCGCGGCGACAACGAATTGATCCTGATCGGCAAGAACAGCAACGTCCAGGACGGCACCGTGATGCACACCGACATGGGCTACCCACTGACCATCGGTACCGGCGTGACCATCGGCCACAACGCCATGCTCCACGGCTGCACCGTCGGCGACTACAGCCTGATCGGCATCAACGCGGTGATTCTCAATGGTGCGAAGATCGGCAAGAACTGCATCATCGGCGCCAACTCGCTGATCGGCGAAGGTAAGGAGATTCCGGACGGATCGCTGGTCATGGGCTCGCCCGGCAAAGTGGTGCGTGAGTTGACCGAGCCGCAAATCAGGATGCTGGAAGCCAGCGCTGCTCACTACGTGCATAACTCGCAGCGCTATGCCCGCGACCTGGCCGAGCAGGAAGAATGACTGCCAGCGAACGCCCGGTTGCATCACCCTGCGTGAATATTTGTGCGCTGGACGACGATGACATCTGCACCGGTTGCCAACGCACGGTGGAGGAGATTACCCGCTGGAGCCGGATGACCAACGACGAGCGGCGCACGGTGTTGGGGTTGTGTCATGAGCGGGCCAAGGCCAGTGGGTTGATCTGGATGTTGCCTTCCAAATCCGATAACTGAATCGCCCTCAGAAAGTGCTTCGCACTTTATCGCGAGCAAGCTCGCTCCCACATGGGAATGCGTTCGACTGTAGGAGCGAGCTTGCTCGCGATGGACTCAAGAGCACCGCGGGGAACCAGACGTCCCGCGTTATCGTTAACGACCATCGCGAGCGGGCTCGCTCCTACAGTATCCTGTGCGGCAAAATTACAGGTACTTCCACGCCCATGCTCTTCCTGATCGCCTACATCAGCAGCGTCGTGCTGATCAATTACGCCTTTTCCACCGCCCCGCACCTGGACATCATCTGGTCGGCCTGGGGTGGGCTGGTGTTTGTGTTGCGCGATATGGTGCAAACCCGATTCGGGCATGGCGCCCTAGCAGCGATGCTGGTGGCGCTGGTGTTGTCCTATGTCACCTCCGATCCGTCCATCGCCCTGGCCAGCGCCACGGCGTTCGCGGTTTCCGAGTGCATCGACTGGCTGGTGTTCAGCATCACCCGGCGCCCGCTGCATGATCGCCTGTGGATAAGTTCGACCCTGAGCATTCCCCTCGATACCTTTATCTTTTTCGGCATGATCGACGCCCTGACGCCAGGCGTGATCCTCACCGCCCTGGGCTCGAAATTCGCCGGGGTCACCGCCGTGTGGCTGATCATGGCCTGGCGCTTGCGCAAACAGGCTGTCGTCAGCTGAAGTTCATGTAAAATGCCGCGCTTTCTCCCCATGGGAAGCGTGCTTCCCTCGATGATCCGCTCCTTGAGGACCTTCAGATGACCCGTATCGGAACTCCATTGTCGCCGACCGCGACCCGCGTATTGATGTGTGGCTGTGGCGAGTTGGGCAAGGAAGTGGTGATCGAGCTGCAACGCCTGGGCGTTGAAGTGATTGCCGTGGACCGCTACGCGAATGCGCCGGCCATGCAGGTGGCGCACCGCAGCCACGTGATCAACATGCTCGATGGTGCCGCCCTGCGTGCCGTGATCGAAGCCGAAAAGCCGCACTTCATCGTGCCGGAAATCGAAGCCATCGCCACCGCGACCCTGGTGGAACTGGAGGCCGAAGGCTTCACCGTTATCCCGACCGCCCGTGCTGCGCAGCTGACCATGAACCGTGAAGGCATCCGTCGCCTGGCCGCTGAAGAGCTGGACCTGCCAACCTCGCCGTACCACTTCGCCGACACCTTCGAGGACTACAGCAAAGCCGTTGAAGACCTCGGGTTCCCGTGCGTGGTCAAGCCGGTCATGAGTTCCTCGGGCAAGGGCCAGAGTCTGCTGCGTAGCGTCGATGACGTGCAGAAGGCCTGGGACTACGCCCAGGAAGGTGGCCGTGCCGGTAAAGGTCGGGTGATCATCGAAGGCTTCATCGATTTCGACTACGAAATCACCCTGCTGACCGTGCGCCACGTCGGCGGCACCACCTTCTGCGCGCCGGTCGGTCACCGTCAGGAGAAGGGCGACTACCAGGAATCCTGGCAGCCGCAAGCCATGAGCCCGGTTGCCCTGGCTGAGTCCGAGCGTGTCGCCAAAGCCGTGACCGAAGCCTTGGGTGGCCGTGGTCTGTTCGGCGTCGAGCTGTTCATCAAGGGTGATCAGGTGTGGTTCAGCGAAGTCTCGCCGCGCCCGCATGACACCGGCCTGGTCACGCTGATTTCCCAGGACCTGTCGCAGTTCGCCTTGCACGCACGGGCCATTCTCGGTCTGCCGATCCCGTTGATCCGTCAGTTCGGGCCTTCGGCCTCGGCGGTGATCCTGGTGGAAGGGCAGTCGACCCAGACCGCTTTCGCCAACCTGGGTGCTGCCTTGAGCGAGCCGGATACCGCGCTGCGCCTGTTCGGCAAGCCTGAAGTCAACGGCCAGCGCCGCATGGGCGTGGCCCTGGCGCGCGACGAATCGATCGAAGCCGCCCGCGCCAAGGCGACCCGTGCTTCGCAGGCGGTTGTTGTCGAGCTGTAAAAACAGCTGCGGCGGGCCTATACCTTCTAAAGGCTCGCCTACTGATTCTTGTAGGAGCGAGCTTGCTCGCGATGGACTAGAGGGCGACGCGTTCAATCAGAAAGTACGCGTTATCGTTAACGACCATCGCGAGCAAGCTCGCTCCCACAGGTAATTCGCGTCCGATCTTTTATCAGCGCTCCAGGCCTGTACCCCATGAATTCCCAAAGCATCATCGTCCCGAAAATCTCCACCCTGCCGGTACACGAACCCCGGGCCCGGGCCGTCGTGCGCTGGCTGGTGCGCAAGAACATCATCCAGGAAGAACTGACCACGTGCGGCCGCACCGGCAATCGCATGGGCCATGCGATCGCCGAGGGTGCCCGTGAGGTGGTCCTGCACCCGGACGCGCTGCCATTCGGCGAGCCGGTCAACGGTCTGGAGATCATCACCAAGCGCTGCATCTATACGCCGGCCAAGGGTTTTCTTGGCGAAGCGGGCTGCGCCGAGTGCCGCAAGGAAGTGGGTGAAGCCCTGTTCGAAAGCCTGGAAGACTGGATGCCGGGGCGTACCGACAACTTCACCTGTCCCGAATGCGGGCATGAAGACGACATCAACGGCTTCCTGTTTCTGCAGGAGTGCGGCTTCTCCAACCTCGGTTTCATCTTCAACAACTGGGCCGAAGCCGGGTTCAAACAGAGCTTTATCGATGAATTCGCCGATTGGCTGGATCAGCCGGTCAGTTGGGTGAAAGTCGAACTCTGATGACCTTGTAGGAGCGAGCCTGCTCGCGATGGTCGTGAACGATGACGCGTGCTGTCTGAAAACAAGCGTTGCCTGCAAGCTCATCGCGAGCAAGCTCGCTCCCACAAAAAAGCAGCAATCCGTAACGCCGTAATCCCCGTATGTCAGTAATGCCAATAATAGACAGAGTTTTACATTGAACCCGAAGGGGTGTCTGACTATAATGGCGCGCTTCCATTTTCCCGCTCGGGAGCCCCCGCGATGCTGCGTATCAGCCAAGAAGCTCTGACATTCGACGACATTCTCCTAGTGCCCGGTTATTCCGAGGTGCTTCCTAACGAAGTCAGTCTCAAGACCCGCCTTACCCGTGGCATCGAGCTGAATATTCCACTGGTTTCCGCTGCCATGGACACCGTCACTGAAGCCCGTCTGGCAATCGCCATGGCTCAGGAAGGTGGTATCGGTATCATCCACAAGAACATGACCATCGAGCAGCAAGCTGCCGAAGTCCGCAAGGTCAAGCGTTACGAAGCTGGTGTGGTCAAAGACCCGATCACCATCGTCGCCGACGCCACCGTGCGCGAGTTGTTCGAATTGACCCGCATGCACAACATCTCCGGCGTTCCGGTACTGCACAATGGCGACCTGGTCGGCATTGTCACCTCCCGTGACGTGCGTTTCGAGAACCGTCTGGAAGCCACCGTCCGTGAAGTGATGACGCCTAAAGAGCGTCTGGTCACGGTCAAGGAAGGCGCCGACAAGAACGATGTGCGTGAACTGCTGCACAAGCACCGTATCGAACGCGTGCTGATCGTCGACGACAAATTCGCCCTCAAGGGCATGATGACCGTCAACGACATCGAAAAAGCCAAGGCTTACCCGCTGGCCAGCAAGGACGATCAAGGTCGTCTGCGCGTGGGTGCTGCAGTCGGTACCGGTAAAGACACCGGTGATCGCGTTGCCGCACTGGTCGCCGCCGGCGTTGACGTGGTGGTGGTCGACACCGCTCACGGTCACTCCAAGGGCGTGATCGACCGCGTTCGCTGGGTCAAGCAGAACTTCCCTGAAGTGCAGGTCATCGGCGGCAACATCGCCACCGGCGCTGCCGCCAAGGCCCTGGCCGAAGCGGGCGCTGACGCAGTCAAGGTCGGTATCGGCCCTGGCTCGATCTGCACCACCCGTATCGTCGCCGGTGTCGGCGTGCCGCAAATCAGTGCCATCGCCAACGTCGCCGCTGCCCTTGAAGGCACTGGCGTACCGTTGATCGCCGACGGCGGCATCCGTTTCTCCGGTGACCTGTCCAAGGCCATCGTGGCCGGTGCTTCCTGCGTGATGATGGGCTCGATGTTCGCCGGTACCGAAGAAGCGCCGGGCGAGATCGAACTGTTCCAGGGCCGTTCGTACAAGGCTTATCGCGGCATGGGTTCGCTGGGCGCCATGTCCCAGGCCCAGGGTTCCTCCGACCGTTACTTCCAGGACTCCTCGGCAGGCGCCGAGAAGCTGGTTCCGGAAGGTATCGAAGGGCGTGTTCCGTACAAGGGCACCCTGAGCGCGATCATCCACCAGTTGATGGGCGGCCTGCGCTCCTCGATGGGCTACACCGGCAGCGCCGACATCGAAGAGATGCGCACCAAGCCTGAGTTCGTGCGGATCACCGGCGCCGGCATGGCCGAATCCCACGTTCACGACGTGCAGATCACCAAGGAAGCGCCAAACTACCGCGTAGGTTGAGCCTTCAAGCAACAAGCTAAGCAACCGGGGCTGTTTTATTCAGCCCCGAGTTGTTTCTGAATCACGACTGTTTCCGAATTTTTTAGACGAGACTGAATCATGGCCCTCGACATTCACGCTCACCGCATCCTGATCCTCGACTTCGGTTCCCAGTACACCCAGCTGATCGCCCGCCGCGTGCGTGAAATCGGCGTGTACTGCGAACTGCACCCGTTCGACATGGACGAAGATGCGATCCGCGAATTCGCTCCTAAAGGCGTCATCCTCGCCGGCGGCCCAGAGTCGGTTCACGAAGCCAACAGCCCTCGCTGCCCGCAAGCCGTTTTCGACCTGGGCGTGCCGGTCTTCGGTATCTGCTACGGCATGCAGACCATGGCCGAGCAACTGGGCGGCAAGGTTGAAGGTTCCGAGCTGCGTGAGTTCGGCTATGCCCGCGTTGATGTAGTCGGCAAGAGCCGCCTGCTGGACGGCATCGAAGACCACATCGACGCTGACGGCCTGTTCGGCCTCGACGTGTGGATGAGCCACGGTGACAAGGTCACCCGCATGCCGGAAGACTTCCACATCCTGGCCAGCACTCCGAGCTGCCCGATCGCCGGCATGTTCAGCGACGAGCGTCGTTACTACGGCGTGCAGTTCCACCCGGAGGTGACCCACACCAAGCAGGGCGGTCGCATCCTGTCGCGCTTCATCCTCGACATCTGCGAGTGTGAAGCCCTGTGGACCCCGTCGAAAATCGCTGAAGACGCCATCGCCCAGGTTCGCGCCCAGGTCGGCACCGACAACGTCCTGCTCGGCCTGTCCGGCGGTGTGGACTCGTCCGTGGTTGCCGCGCTGCTGCACAAAGCCATCGGCGACCAACTGACCTGCGTGTTCGTCGACAACGGCCTGCTGCGCCTGCACGAAGGCGAGCAAGTGATGGCCATGTTCGCCGAGAACATGGGCGTCAAGGTGATCCGCGCCAACGCCGAAGAGCAGTTCCTCGGTAACCTGGCCGGCGAAGCCGACCCGGAGAAGAAGCGCAAGATCATCGGCCGTACCTTCATCGACGTGTTCGATGCCGAATCCTGCAAGCTGGACAACATCAAGTACCTGGCCCAGGGCACCATCTATCCGGACGTGATCGAGTCGGCTGGCGCGAAAAGCGGCAAGGCCCACGTGATCAAGTCGCACCACAACGTGGGTGGCCTGCCGGAAGAAATGAACCTCAAGCTGGTTGAACCCCTGCGCGAGCTGTTCAAGGACGAGGTCCGTCGTCTGGGTCTGGAGCTGGGCCTGCCGTACGACATGGTCTACCGTCACCCGTTCCCGGGCCCGGGCCTGGGCGTGCGCATCCTCGGTGAAGTGAAGAAGGAATACGCCGACCTGCTGCGTCGCGCCGACCACATCTTCATCGAAGAACTGCGCAAGGCCGACTGGTATCACAAGGTCAGCCAGGCATTCGTGGTGTTCCAGCCGGTGAAATCGGTTGGCGTGGTGGGTGATGGCCGTCGTTACGCCTGGGTCGTGGCCCTGCGTGCCGTGGAAACCATCGACTTCATGACCGCGCGTTGGGCTCATCTGCCTTACGAACTGCTGGAAACCGTCAGCGGCCGCATCATCAATGAAATCGAAGGCATCTCCCGCGTCACCTACGACGTGTCGAGCAAGCCGCCAGCGACCATTGAGTGGGAATGATCGTATGAGCCTGTGAACGCAGGCTCAAAACGATAGCGACAAAAAGAAGCCCCGGGTTGTGAGACCCGGGGCTTCTTGCGTTTCAGTTGTGTTCGCCCCAAATCCCCTGTGGGAGCGAGCTTGCTCGCGATGAGGCCGACACATCCAGCATCTCCCGCGCCTGACACGCCGCCATCGCGAGCAGCTTGATTTATACCGGCAAACGCCCTTCGAGGTTCATGCCCATACGGCTAAGACCCCAGGACAGCTCGTCGATGCTGGCATAAGGCACCTGATTCACGTCGGTCCATGCGGGGCGATTGATCAGGTAGCTGCCGTCAGCCGTGCGCTCGACCGGTGTTCTTGCCAGTTGACCGACTCTGCTGCGATGGATCAGTGTCCAGTTTCCGTTCGACTTCTCGAAAGTGAACATGCCCTGCCGATACAGCAGCCGATCGAGTGCTTCCGGTGTCTTTTCAAGCAACGGCAGTGGCATCTGCAAGCTCAAGTCAGCGTGCAGGGTGTCGTAATTTCCATCGGTGAGTTCGGGTTGAGTGGCAAAGCCGCGGCCTACCTCAATGCCTCGATCCGTTTCAATCAGCAGGCTTTCTTCCGGCAGCACTTCTTCGATGCGCAAACCAATACCGCCCTGCATTTCGCTGATGCCGGGCATTCCACGAAAGGTGTTGATGTTTTCCTGATCCGTCAGCACCACCCATCTGCCCGCTCCGTTGAGCGTTTTGTCGGCCTCCATGATGGTGTGGGTGAGGTAGGTCTTGATGGCTTGCTCATGCATGTCGGGAAGTGATGGGCCGGGGAAACGGTAACTGGCCAGGCAGTCGGTTGCCTGAATCCGAATGCCATTTTGTTGAGCCGCCTTGACCACTTCAAGCGGGGTGAATCTGCCGGAGGGATCGCTTTTCAGCTTTTGCAAATACGCCTTGAGATCATCGGGCATTGACCCGGTCTTGAAGAATTGATCGAGTTCCACCTGGTTGAAATCGTTAAGCAGGCGATGGAAATAGATCGTCTTGACTTCCTGTTGGGCAAGGGTCGGCATGTTCTCGATGAGAAACCGCATGCTGGCAATGCGGTCCTGGCTTTCACCGATGACCAGGCCCGGTGCCGCTTCAAATATCTTCGGGAGCAGTTCTGCGGCAGTGGTTGATGGCGTCACGACTGGAAGCTGCGGACGAGGGGGTAATGAAGCGAAAAATCCACTGCGGGAAAAGAATTGACGGGCGTCTTGTGACAGCGTGGCGCGCGGGGCCGCGACGTATCGTGCGTAAGTGGACTCTGCGCGAAAGCTTCCGTCTGGCTGACGGACCAGTTTGATATGGGTTTCTCTCTCGCCCATCGCCAGTAGTCTGATACTGAATCGGTTAGTTGCGTCGTATTGCGTGGCCGGGCGGCGCAGGATGGCCTGTGTTGGCTCTTGAACAGAGGCAGACGCAGTGGCCGGAGCAGATGTAGACGGCGGAACGCGGGACCCGCCCGGATGCCGGTTTCCACCACCCCTGAGCCCGGCTCGGGGTGTCAGCTCCCATTCGCCCTCGGCATTGAGACGCACAGGGAGTGAACCTGAAAACGCGTTGGGATTTTCAGGGTCGATGATGGCCCAGGTGCCGCCTCCGTTGGGATCGGCTTCGTAGCGCACGTAATAAGCCCTGTCATCGAGCAAGATCGCGGTGGCGGGGTTGGAGTCGAGTTGATAGATACCCTGGAATTTTCCGGCTTCACTCACGGGTGTCTGCCCCTCGAGCAGTTCATTGGCTTGCCAGTGGTCCGGTATTTCGATGGGTTGAGAGGTTCCTGACAAGGGTGAATCGAGTTCACTTGCCAGCTCGACGGGCCAGCCCATGGGCTTCATGCCCTTTGCAACCAACGCTTGCTTGAGTTCTTCGAGGTTGTCCACTGTCATGGACTCGTAGGCTGGCCGAAGCGGGGTATCCAGATTCAGCCTTCCACCCGGCGTGGATCTGATGACGCTGTCTGCCATCCCGTTGTTGGCATTGCGATAAACTACAAGGACGCTGCTGCGGTAGCGCTGGAAGGTGAACATCCCCGGTTCAGGCAGCAGCGCTCGCAGTTGTTGCGGGGTCCTGTATGCCCACGGGGTTTGCATCTGCACGCGCCAGTCGCCTTTGATCAGTGCATGGACGCTGTCGAAGTCCATGCCATCAGATACGTAAAAAACAGGGGAATCCGGATAGTCCGCATGCTCCACAGCCAACCCCGGATCGGAGTTGATGGGTTGCGCTTGCCCCGGCGCTACGTCATCGATACGAATGCTCAGGGCATCGGTCTGTTCGCTAATGCCGCGATAGCCTCTGAATGTCGCCATGTTTTCCTGATTGACCAAGGCAACCCATTTGGCCGGTTCTTTCAATGCTTCGTTGAACCGGATGACCTCGCTGGCAAAAAAACTCCTGGCCATCTGGTAATCGGATTCCCAGTTAATCGCTTCTTTGTTGATGTTGTAGGTCGTCGACATGTCGATGGCCTGAACCCGGATCTGTTGGGCATTGGCGGCTTTGACCAGCGCCAGCAGATTGAATTGGCCTGTCGGGTCGTTACCGGCCTTGATGTCGAGTTTGTTCAGGTAGTTTTCCAGCTCGGCGGGCATTTCACCGGTGCGCGCGAAGGTGTCCAGTTCGAGTTGATTGACGTTGGCCAGCAGCTCCTGCAAGTACAAGGTCTTGACGCCCTGTTGCGCGAGCGTTGGCATGTTTTCGATCAGGAACTGTTTGCTGCCGATGCTGCCCCGGCTCTCGCCGACGACCAGCCCCGGTTTTTCCGCGTAGGCCGTTTCAAGCAGCTCGCCTGGCGTCGCAAACGCTTGTGCAGAGGACGCCGGTTGGCTCAGCGTCGGAGGGTGAAGCTCGTACCAGGCCCTGGCGTCGCTGACCAGGTTGCGACGAGGTTCTTCCTGGGCCATCTCGAATTCGCTGAGGGTGATGACCTCTTGGTCGGCATCGGACATGAGTACGCTGTGGACGTCGATGTCTGCCACTGACCAGATCCGTCTGAACGGGCTGCGTACGTCGGGTCCACCCAGCGCCCATGCCCGCATTTCAGGGTCGTCAAGGCCCGGCACGTGAACGCCTGGCCGTTGTGACGACTCCTCGACGGCGGGGGAGGCCGCGTCCGCTGCTTGCATCCCGCCTCTGAGGCCCAGTTTGGGAACAACTTCCCATTCTCCCGAATCATTCATAAACCGTACTGGAATCGAATCCGTAAAGGAGTCGGGATTGGCCGGGTCGATGATTGCCCAGTACCCACGCCCGTTGAGGCTGTTTTCATAACGCACGTAATAGGCGTTGCCGTTGAGTTTGATGGCGGACGAAGGATTCGAGGCGAGCCGATATGTACCCTGGAACTTGCCTGACTCACGAACCAGGGCGTCATCGCTGAGCACATCATTAATCCTGAAGGAGTCCGGCACTGATGACGCGGGCCTGTCCTCAGTCGAGCCCGTGACAGCCTCTGATTCTCCTTCGATGGTTCCGACCTTCGACCCGGCGGTTTCGGCAGGTGTGGTTGATTCAATCAGATCAGCCATTTCTTTGGCTTCGGCGGCGTCGATGTCCGGGCCGATTTCCTCCAGCGATCCTGGACCTTTGAGCACCAGGAGGTTGAACAGCAAATCGATACCGCTGAGCACGGCGCCAAGAACGCCGGCCTTGCGTTCCTTGGCGGTTTTGCCATTGACCGCCTGATCGATGTTCAAACCCAGGCTGGCGATACTGGCGCCGACCACCGGCAGGGCAATCGGCCAACCGACCACCGCCATGGGGCTAAATACTTTTAAACCGGCGCTGAGGTAACCGATCCACAGTTTCTTGCGCAGATCGCCATTGGACGTCAGCGAGAGTTCGGCTTCGGCAAACATTGCGCTTTTGGTCGAGTTGCTCAACCAACTGAATGCGTCGCCGGTGATGATCTGGTTTTTTTGATTGATCAGGTGATGGTCGTACTTGCCCCAGGTGCTGATCAGCCGGTTCATGATATCGGTGATGTTCTTGTCGATGGTTTGACGATCGGCCAAGGAAAAATGCGTCATGAAGCCTCGGCGAGCCTCTTCTTCGTTCATCTGCTGCAACATCCAGTAGTGCATGTCCGTCGCGGTTTCCAGCACTTTGAAAGCGACGTTTTCACCGGGCAGATACACGATCTGGCGCCCCTTGGGTGCGACGAAACGCAGGATGTTGGTGGTAAGGTACCCGTCGACGTCCAGAGCCCGAACAATGTCGGCGCAAGGGTGCTGAGCCCGCAGCATCTGCAGGTCGACAGGCCAGTTGATCGGGCCCATTACGGCGTTCGTGACAAACTGGAAGTCATCGTCGCTCAACTGCCGTTTGTCCCTGGCCTTTACGGCTTGTATCAGAAAATTGCATTTGGCCAGGGTTCGGAAGTCGGTGCCGGACTGCTTCCAGAACGCGGTCAATTTGTCGGTATAGAGCGTGCTGAAATCGATGTTCCAGAACGCCTTCAACACCTCGTTGCCGTGCAGGCGTACTTCGTTGGTTTCGTTGAACCTCCCGGCGTTCGGGCCGGCGGTATAAAAGCCTGCATAGACGTCAAGCAGGTCGGCGTTGTCCTGATCGCTGGTGCGAAAGCGCTGGATCACCAGCTGTGTCAGGGTCGTGGTTGAGGTCGGCGTTGCTTTGACATGCTCCCAACCAGTGAACGTTTTCGAACTGCTTTCCGCTGTGTCGAAACGGTGGAAGTACACCTGATCCGGATCGAGGTCGGTAATGCCGGATTTTTTCAGTAAGTCGCTGGCGACTTCGTGCGCCGTGTCTTGCAGGCTCGGGCAAGTCTGGATCACGGTGGTGGCGATCGCCTTGAGCGCGGCCTTGTCGGCGGCATTGGGCAGCGGGCGTGTTTCGTTCGGGTTCATGCACTCTCTTTCCTTGAGAAAACGGGATGTCGAGGATGGCCGGTTTTTTCAAGGCAAGTGCACTACATAGTTATGCCCACAGCTGATGTGCGGCCACAGGTCACCCTTACCGTTTCGCAGTTGCAGGTGTATCGTATTCGCCTTTTGCAGGCCCCGGGCCTGTCGCTGATACGTGAGGTAGTTGAGTTCATGTCGTTTACCCGTCGCCAAATCCTCGGTGGCCTGGCCGGTCTTGTTGTCGTTGGTGTCGGTGCTGGGGGCGCGTCGCGCTACTGGCTGGGCAAGATGGCCGACGCCGATGCGGGCCACGACTATGAGCTGATCGCAGCGCCGTTGGACGTGGAACTGGTAGCCGGGCACAAGACCCAGGCTTGGGCCTTCGGCCCTTCGGCGCCGGGCACCGAGTTGCGGGTGCGCCAGGGGGAATGGCTGCGGGTGCGTTTCATCAACCACCTGCCGGTCGCCACCACCATCCACTGGCACGGCATCCGTCTGCCGCTGGAAATGGACGGTGTGCCTTACGTCTCGCAGCTGCCGGTGCTGCCGGGCGAATACTTCGATTACAAATTCCGCGTGCCTGATGCCGGCAGCTACTGGTATCACCCCCATGTGAGCAGCAGCGAGGAACTCGGTCGCGGCCTGGTCGGCCCGCTGATTGTCGAGGAGCGTGAGCCCACCGGCTTCAAGTACGAAAAAACCTTGAGCCTGAAGAACTGGCACATCGATGAGCAAGGCGCTTTCGTCGACTTCAGTATTCCCCGGGAAGCGGCCCGTGGCGGCACGGCGGGGCGTCTGTCGACCATCAACGGCATCGCGCAAGCGGTGATTGATTTGCCGGCCGGGCAGATCACCCGTGTACGTTTGCTCAACCTCGATAACACCTTGACCTATCGCCTGAATATTCCCGGCGTCGAAGCGCAGATCTATGCGCTGGATGGCAACCCCATCGAACCGCGCCCGCTCGGCAAGGAATACTGGCTCGGCCCCGGCATGCGTATCTGCCTGGCGATCAAGGCGCCGCCGGCCGGTGAAGAGTTGTCCCTGCGCAACGGCCCGGTGCGCCTGGGTACGCTGCGTTCGGTGGCCAACACCGACGCCCCGACCGAGTGGCCGCCCGCGCTGCCCGCAAACCCGGTGGCCGAGCCGGACCTGGCCAATGCCGAGAAACTCAACTTCAATTTCGAATGGGTCGGTTCGGTGTCGGTGAACGTCGATAATGGCAAGCCGCCAAGCCTGTGGCAGATCAACGGCAAGGCCTGGGACATCACCGACAAGACTTGCGCCGACCGCCCGATCGCCAAACTGGAAAAGGGCAAGAGCTACATTTTCGAATTGAAAAACATGACCCAGTATCAGCACCCGATTCACCTGCACGGCATGAGTTTCAAGGTCATCGCCTCGAACCGGCACAAGGTCATTCCGTATTTCACCGACACCTACCTGCTGGGCAAGAACGAGCGCGCGCAGGTAGCGCTGGTGGCGGATAATCCGGGTGTATGGATGTTCCACTGCCATGTGATCGATCACATGGAAACCGGCCTGATGGCCGCTATCGAGGTGGCGTGATGCGTCAGATTCGTCCCGCCGCCATCATCGACCGCAGTCGTGATCGCGAATTCATGCGTGAGGCCCTGGCACTGGCGGCCCAAGGCGCGGCCCTCGGCGAAGTGCCGGTGGGCGCGGTACTGGTCCAGGATGGGGAAATCATCGGTCGCGGCTTCAACTGCCCGATCAGTGGCAACGACCCCAGCGCCCACGCCGAGATGGTCGCAATCCGCGCCGCCGCCCAGGCCGTCAGCAATTACCGACTAACCGGCAGTACGCTTTACGTGACGCTGGAGCCGTGCAGCATGTGCGCGGGCCTGATCGTGCACTCGCGGATTGCCCGGGTGGTGTACGGCGCGCTGGAACCCAAGGCGGGGATCGTGCAGAGCCAGGGGCAGTTCTTTACCCAGGGTTTCCTGAATCATCGGGTGTTGTATGAAGGCGGGGTGTTGGCGGATGAGTGTGGAGCGGTGTTGAGCGAATTCTTCAAGGCCCGGCGCGCAAAACCTTCAGACTAATCTCCGAATCCCCTGTAGGAGCGAGCCTGCTCGCGATGGAGTGTCAGGCTAAGTGGTATCGACTGACACACCATCGCGAGCAAGCTCGCTCCTACAGGTTCTTGCGTTACTTTCTGGCGACGATTACGGCCCGCATCGGCGCCGGCAACCCTTCAATGGTCTTGCTGTGATCTTCCGGATCGAGGAAGTCACTGAGCGACTGATACTTCATCCACTCCGTCCCGCGCTGTTCCTCGATCGTGGTGGTGCTCACGTCCACGCACTTCACGTCTGTGAACCCGGCACGTCGCAACCACAACTCCAGCGCCGGCACCGACGGCAGGAACCACACGTTGCGCATCTGCGCGTAGCGGTCCTCCGGCACCAGCACCTGATGTTTGTCGCCTTCGACCACCAGGGTTTCCAGCACCAACTCACCGCCCTTGACCAGGCAATCCTTCAGCGCCAGCAAATGTTCGATGGGCGAACGGCGGTGGTAGAACACACCCATGGAAAACACTGTGTCGAACCCTTCGAGGTTCGGCGGCAGGTCTTCGAACGGGAAGGGCAGGTGCCAGGCGTTCGGCTCGGACAGGTAGCGTTGCACCGCCTGGAACTGGCAGAAGAACAGCCAGTTCGGGTCGACACCGATCACGCTGTCCGCGCCGGCGCCAAGCATGCGCCACATGTAATAACCGTTGCCACAGCCGACATCGAGGATGCGCTTGCCTTTCAGGTTCAGGTGCGGGGCGACCCGTGACCACTTCCAGTCCGAGCGCCATTCGGTGTCGACGTGCACGCCGAACAGGTCGAACGGCCCTTTGCGCCATGGCGACAGGCCCATCAGCGCGGTACGCATTTGCGCGCGGGTCTCGTCGCTGCAATCGGTATCGAGCTTCAAGCCATTGAGCAAATCGACTTCGCTCGGCTGGATCTTCGGCAGGGCGTCCAGCGCGCTTTGCCAGCGTTCCAGGTCGCCATGGCCCTTTTCCATTTTCTTGTCGAGTTGCGCTTGCAGAGTGTTGGCCCATTCGGCCAGCGGCGTGCCGGCCAGACGGCGGGCGAGGGGAGACAGATCAATCATGGCAAGGCAATCAACGAGGCAAAGTTAAGACACTGGAACCACGGCACGACTTTCGAGAACCCGGCGGCCAACAGGCGTTCGCGGTGTTCTTCGAGGCTGTCGGGCTTCATGACGTTTTCGATGGCGCTGCGCTTCTGGGCGATTTCCAGTTCGCTGTAGCCGTTGGCGCGTTTGAAGGCGATATGCAGGTCGGTGAGCAACGCGTGTTCCTGCTCGTCTTCGAAACGCAGTTTTTCCGAGAGGATCAGGGCGCCGCCGGGCAACAGCGACTGACGGATGCGCGACAGCAATGCCGTGCGTTGGTCCGGGGCGATGAACTGCAGGGTGAAGTTCAGCGCCACCACCGAGGCCGGCTGGAACTCCAGGGCGAGGATGTCGCCTTCGATCACCTCCACCGGCAGCAACTCCTGGAACATCGAATCCTGCCCGTTGAGGTACTCGCGGCAGCGTTCGACCATCGCTGCGGAGTTATCCACAGCGATCACCCGGCAGCCATCGGTGCGCACGTGCCGGCGCAAGGCCTGGGTCACGGCACCCAGCGACGAGCCGAGGTCGTAAAGCACGCTGCCCGGCTGGGCGAACTGCGCGGCGAGCACGCCGAGGTTTTCGACGATGGTCGGATAACCCGGCACCGAGCGCTTGATCATGTCCGGGAACACCCGCACCACGTCCTCGTTGAAGGCGAAGTCAGGCACCTGGGCCAGAGGCTGGGCGAAAAGGCGATCGGGTTCTTTGCTCACGGCGGTTCCAGCGGTGTAGGTGGAAAAGGCCGGCATTTTAGCCAAGTTGGCGCGGGGATGCGCGGGTTGTCTGATAAACCGCCAAGCAGCCTGCAAAGTCTGTGTGTTCAGTGATATTGCTATCGCGAGCAAGCTCGCTCCCACAAGGGCTGTGCAATACCTGTGGGAGCGAGCTTGCTCGCGATGGGGTCAGCGCGGTTTCTGAGTGAACGCCGATGCCGTGATCCCCCATTGCCCCAGCCAATAGCTGAGGATGATCACGTACGGCGCCGCGTCGAACGGCACCACGAAGCGGCTGATGCCGATCACGCTGTCGGAGAACACGAATGCTACTGCACCCGCCGCCGCCAGTAGCGCCGAGCGTTTGGGCACA
This sequence comes from Pseudomonas sp. GW823-FHT06E10, assembly GCF_058794995.1. Lineage (NCBI taxonomy): Bacteria > Pseudomonadati > Pseudomonadota > Gammaproteobacteria > Pseudomonadales > Pseudomonadaceae > Pseudomonas > Pseudomonas sp. GW823-FHT06E10. The sequence continues at coordinate 201,418 of NZ_JBXAHJ010000012.1, forward strand.
TCGGTCCCGAGTCGGGCCAGGGCGCGCCAGAGCATGGCGCTGATCGCCGTGCCATAGACAATCACGGGCACCAACAATGGCCCGAGGCCGTTGGAAATCAGAATCCCCAGCAGGACGGCGCCGACGCCGAGGGCCAGCACCAGTGGCAGCAATGCCAGGCGCCGGCAATCGCTCAAATACGCTTTCAGATAGGCCAGATGCGCAACCAGAAACGCCCCAAGGCCGAACACGAACAAATCCCCCGGCCATGCCAGCAACACGTCGCCGACCAGGGAGAAAATCAACCCCAGGCTGATCCAGCGCCGATATTCGCCTGGTGGTGCGTCATGCAACCAGCCAAGCAGGGCCAGCACCGGCAGCGGCTTGACCAGCAGGCACAGCAGGGACGCATGCACGCTCAGGCCATAAAGGAAGGTCACTGCGCCCATCAGCGCCAGAATCAGCCAGCCCACGGTCAGTTGACCGAAATCGCGCAGTCGAACGAATCCACCGGCAGTACTTCCGGCGCCCACGGCTGTTGCGAGGTCAGGCGCAAACGGCCGGTGCCGGTCGCAAACGCCTGAAAGCGCCAGGTCGAGACTCCGGCCGCGCCGACAATGCCGGCATCTTCCGGATTTCGATAAACCTCCGGGCCCAGGGCGTGCAATACACCGCCGGCCGAATCCTGGATCGCCCAGCGATAACCCGTGGTCGGATTGCTCGGCAGGGTCAGGATCAGGTTTTGCCCGTTGCTGAGTTTCACCGGACATTCGCTTTGTTTTTCCACTGTCACGTTGTGCGCAGGTTGCGTGGCGCATCCGGCCAGCAGGGCGAGGGCGAGGGGGACAAACAGGCGAATGGGGGACATGTGGTCAGTGGCTCCGGCGTTCACGACGAACGGCGAGCATAACCGAGATGAGACAAAGTGTGACAGTCGCCCGCAATGGGGGTGTAAGAGTTGACGCTATCGCGAGCGGGCCACACACAGGGGGTAGAGGTAACCTCGTGAGAGCGACCTGCTCGGGATAAAAAAAATATTTACTGGTAGTGCTTAACGGTTAACTCACAAGAGAAAAACAGAAATCGCTTTCTGATGTAAATTCGATGCCATGCGGATCTTTGAACTTCATAACGACATTGCCAGAGTACTGTTGTGTTTCGTTACTCACGGTCAAGTTCATGACACCTTCCAATGCCCAATGGCTGGTGTAGGCAGGGAAGTTTTCGGTATAGGAAATTTCTATCAAATAGTCCGGAGAGTTCAGTGTGTAGCTTCCCGTCTCGATATGCTTGGGCATGTAAATGTCAAAGGCCCGGTCGAGTGGGGTGTTTTTTTTACCGGCCTTGAAAATGGCGAGGATTTCCCTGTTTCCGACGCCGGCGAAAAATTCTTCGGACCGGAAGTCTTCACGATTCTGAAGGGTTGCATTCAAGTGGTTGTTTGGGCAGCAACGGCGAAATTTGACATTGTCATTAATGCGTTCGTCGACAAGATTTCTTCGTAGTTTGATATCCATGGGGTTCTCTCCTTTGTGCTTCTCGCACGAATGATTTGAACCTTGAGGATATAGAGCCGAAGTGCCTGGATGTACTCTCTGTTCTGATGGGATTACAAACCTATTAATTAATTATTTATTTTTAGTTATTGCTGGCCTCGAAAAAATGGTCAGGTTACGAGCCTGACCATTTCGAAATCACACTGTTTAATCAGAACAACACCTTCGCCACATCCGCAAAGCGCTTGGCGAAGTGCACGGTAATCCCTTCCTTCAGATACTCCGGCAGCTCCTCGAAATTCCCCCGGTTGGCCTCCGGCAAAATCAGTTCGAAAATCTTCTGCCGCCGCGCTGCGATCACCTTTTCCCGCACCCCGCCAATTGGCAGCACATGCCCGGTCAACGTCAGTTCGCCGGTCATGGCCACGCCTTTTTTCGGTGGCTGATTGCGTGCCAGCGACAGCAGGGCGCTGGCCATGGTCACGCCGGCGCTCGGGCCGTCTTTTGGCGTCGCGCCTTCCGGCACGTGCAGATGGACGAAGGCTTCGTCAAAGAATTTCGGATCGCCGCCATAGGACTTCAGATGCGAACTGACGTAGCTGTAGGCGATCTCCGCCGACTCTTTCATCACATCACCCAATTGCCCGGTGAGCTTGAACCCACGGTTGAGGGTGTGGATGCGCGTGGCTTCGATCGGCAGGGTTGCACCGCCCATGCTGGTCCAGGCCAGCCCGGTGATCACGCCGACCCCCGCCAGCACCTGCTCGTTGCGGAACACCGGTTTGCCGAGTGAAGCCTCCAGGTCTTTCGGTCCGAGCTTGATCACGGCTTTTGGTTCGTCGAGCAGTTTCATCACCGCTTTGCGCACCAGTTTGCCGAGGTTTTTTTCCAGCTGGCGCACGCCGGCTTCACGGGCATAACCGTCGACCAGCGCCTTGAGCGCGCTGTCGCTGATGCTCAGGCTGCCCTTGGACACGCCGGCTTTCTCAAGCTGCTTGGGCCACAGGTGACGCTTGGCGATGGCGACTTTTTCTTCGGTGATGTAGCCCGACAGGCGAATCACTTCCATCCGGTCCAGCAGCGGGCCGGGGATCGAATCCAGGGTATTGGCGGTACAGACGAACAGCACTTTCGACAGGTCCATCCGCAGATCGAGGTAGTGGTCGAGGAACTCGACGTTCTGCTCCGGATCGAGGGTTTCCAGCAGCGCCGAGGCCGGGTCGCCCTGGTAGCTCTGGCCCATCTTGTCGATTTCGTCGAGCATGATCACCGGGTTCATCACTTCGACGTCTTTCAACGCCTGCACCAGTTTGCCCGGCTGCGCGCCGATGTAGGTGCGGCGATGGCCCTTGATCTCGGCTTCGTCGCGCATGCCGCCAAGGCTGAAGCGATAGAACGGCCGGCCCAGGGATTCGGCGATGGATTTGCCGACGCTGGTCTTGCCCACGCCCGGCGGGCCCACCAGCAATACGATGGAACCGCTGATCTCGCCTTTGTAGGCGCCGACCGCGAGAAATTCGAGGATACGGTCCTTGATGTCATCGAGGCCGGCGTGGTGTTTGTCCAGCACCTTGCGCGCGTGCTTGAGGTCGAGTTTGTCCTCGCCGTACACGCCCCACGGCACCGAGGTCGCCCAGTCGATGTAATTGCGGGTCACCGCATATTCCGGCGAGCCGGTCTCGAGGATCGACAGCTTGTTCATTTCTTCTTCGAGGCGTTTCTGCACCTGCGTCGGCAGGACTTTGCCCACCAGCCGCTGCTCGAACTGTTCGAGGTCGGCGCTGCGGTCGTCCTTGGTCAACCCCAGCTCCTGCTGGATAACCTTGAGTTGTTCCTTGAGGAAAAACTCGCGCTGATGTTCGCCGATCTTTCGGTTAACTTCGGCGGAAATCTCTTTTTGCAGGCGCGCGACTTCGACTTCCTTGCGCAGCATCGGCAGGACTTTTTCCATGCGCTTGAGCATCGGCACGCAGTCGAGCACTTCCTGCAACTCGCTGCCGGTGGCCGAGGTGAGCGCGGCGGCGAAGTCGGTCAGCGGCGACGGATCGTTGGGGCTGAAGCGGTTGAGGTAGTTCTTCAGCTCTTCGCTGTACAGCGGGTTGAGCGGCAGCAGTTCCTTGATCGCATTGATCAGCGCCATGCCGTAGGCCTTGACCTCGTCGGTCGGCTCGGTGGGCTGGTGCGGGTATTCGACTTCCACCAGGTACGGCGGGCGGTGATGCTTGAGCCAGGTCTTGAGGCGTACGCGGGTCAGGCCTTGGGCGACGAACTGCAGCTTGCCGTTTTCGCGGCTGGCGTGGTGCACCTTGACCAGCGTGCCGTAGAGCGGCAGGGCCGATGTGTCGAAGTGGCGCGGGTCTTCCTGGGGCGTGTCCACGTAGAACAGGGCCAGGGAGTGGTGATCGGATTTGCTGACCAGATCGAGGGTTTCGGCCCACGGTTCTTCGTTGACGATGACCGGCAGCACCTGGGCCGGGAAGAACGGTCGGTTATGGATCGGGATGACGTAGACCTTGTCCGGCAGGTTCTGGCCAGGCAGGGCCAGGCCTTTGCCAGGTTTGTGCTGCTGGGCGTTTTCCGGATCGGCGTATTCACTCGGGTCTTCGGGGAATTCCTGCTGGTCGCTCATGGGGGCACCTGCGCAATGGGTATGGGTCTTAGATGGGGCAGGTTGGCGGTGGTTTCAACGGTCATTTTCTGCGACGCGGTGTTTCGCAGGTGTGTTCAGCGCAGAGACAGGTTAGCTGGATTTCGGCACGACACCGGCCCCCTGTAGGAGGGGGGGGGGGGGGGGGGGGGGGGGGGGGGGGGGGGGGGGGGGGGGGGGGGGGGGGGGGGGGGGGGGGGGGGGG